>NZ_JBFTHS010000016.1:0-96487 GCF_056394365.1 Lysinibacillus sp. 10T31 | reverse complement strand
TACACGTTCTGATATGGTAAGATGGGTATAGCTCATAACGATTCCTCCGTTTGAATGTTGGTGTGGTAACTACATTCTACACGAGGTCGTTATGGGCTTCCTTTATATTGATTTCTGAGTGTTGCACTTAATATTACAATCCGTCATTAAAAAAAGAATAAGAAGAACAGCTTTCCATAAAAAAAGCATAAACAAAGCAGTCCCGCCTTATTTATGCCTTTCGTATTATTTAATTTACTAGTTGATTTTTCAAAAGAATACCATCCTGTACAACAACTCGACCATTTTTAATTACAGTATTCGTATGATTCATGCCATAGAAATATTGTAACTGCTTGTAATTGGCAACATCCAATATAATGACGTCAGCTTGTTTACCCGCTTCAAGAGAGCCAATTTGATGTCCACGGTTCAGTGCATATGCTGCATTAATAGTTGTCGCCGTTAACACTTCCTCTAATGTCATACCCATATGCATACAAGCTAAATTCATGATAAATGGCAGACTCATCGTTGGGGATGAGCCAGGGTTAAAGTCAGTTGATATTGCTACAGGTACCCCTTCATCAATCATTAGGCGCCCCCTTGCAAATGGCGCACGTAAGAAGAATGCTGTGCCAGGTAGCAATACCGCAATCGTGCCGGCTTCAGCCATTTTTTGTATACCCTCATCAGAAGCAACTAATAAATGCTCCGCCGAAATTGCCCCTACTTCCGCAGCAAGCTCCGCTCCCTTATAAGGCTCAATTTCATCTGCATGAATTTTCGGTGTTAGCCCTAACGCTTTTCCGGCCTCTAAAATGCGTCGTGATTGTTCTGGCGTAAATACGCCTTTTTCACAAAATACATCATTGAATTCGGCAAGGTTTAGCTCAGCTACTTTCGGCAGCATGTCATGAATGACTACATCGACAAATTCATCTTCACGTCCTTTATAGTCACGCGGCACCGCATGCGCCCCCATAAAGGTACTAACGACATCAATGTCATGTGCGGCTTGCAATTCCTTAGCTACTTCAAGCTGTTTCTTTTCAGTTTCCCAATCTAAACCATAGCCTGATTTCGCCTCAACCGTTGTGACACCATGCTTTAAAAACACATCTAAATGATTCATTGTTTTTTCATATAAATCACCAAAGCTTGTTTCTCGTGTCCGGTTTGTTGTAGCATAAATCCCGCCACCCGCATTCATAATTTCCATATATGTGGCACCATTTAGTCGCATATTAAACTCCTGCTCACGTGTACCTCCATGAACTAAATGCGTATGACAATCGACGAGACCCGGCATAACAATCTTACCTGAGGCGTCAATAACCTCAGCCACCTTTACAAGATCAGGGAAATCCGCTTCTAGCTGTGCAATTGACCCTACCGCAATAATGCTATTGCCCTCCATTAAAATACTGCCGTTTTCCACTATTGCAATGTCACGCATTTGTTCTTTTGTACGAGGACCTTGTACGGCACTTTTTAACGTTATCACTTCATTGGCGTTTTTGATTAAAATTGTCACTTCACATCATCCTTTAACATTGGTATATGCACACCTTTGTTCTTTGCTGTATTAATAGCAATTTCATAGCCAGCATCTGCGTGACGTACAACACCCATTCCTGGATCAGAAATTAACACTCGTGCAATCTTCTCAGCGGCTAGCTCAGAACCATCCGCTACTAACACTTGGCCAGCATGTTGAGAATAGCCCATACCTACACCACCACCGTGATGCACACTTACCCAGCTAGCACCACTTGCTGTATTGACAAGTGCATTTAGAATTGGCCAGTCCGATACTGCGTCAGAGCCATCAAGCATACCCTCTGTTTCACGATTTGGTGATGCAACTGAACCTGAGTCTAGATGATCTCGACCAAAGACAATCGGCCCTGATAGCTCACCATTAGCAACCATTTCATTAACCTTCAATGCAAAACGATGACGATCACCATAGCCTAACCAGCAAATTCGTGCTGGTAACCCTTGCCATTTAACCATTTTTTGCGCCATATCAATCCAATTCACAAGACCTTCATCTTCAGCAAACATCTCTTTTGCAAGTGCATCTGTTTTATAAATATCCTCAGGGTTACCGGAAAGTGCAGCCCAACGGAATGGTCCTTTCCCCTCACAGAATAATGGACGAATGTACGCCGGAACAAAGCCAGGGAAGTCAAATGCATTCGTTACACCCATCTCTTTAGCATATGCACGAATATTATTACCGTAATCAAATACTTCTGCACCTGCTTGTTGGAATTCAAGCATCGTACGAACATGCTCAGCCATCGTCTCTTTCGCTCTTCGCTCATACGTTTTTACATCACTTTTACGCAGTTCAAGCGCTTCTCCAAATGTCATACCATTTGGAACATAGCCATTTATCGGATCATGGGCAGATGTTTGGTCAGTTACAAAATCAGGGATAATTCCTCGGTTCAATAGCTCACGATTTACATCTGCACAGTTGCCAACAAGACCAATTGACGCAGGCTCTTTTTGGTCACGTAGTTTATTGACTAATTCAATAGCTTCATCTACCGTCTCCACAAGATAGTCACAGTAGCCTTCTTTTATTTTACGTTCAATTCGAGCACGGTCTACTTCGACTACTAAAATAACAGCGCCAGCCATTTTTCCAGCTAAAGGCTGTGCACCACTCATACCGCCCATACCACCTGTAAGGATAAATTTGCCTCGTAAATCTGCTGTGCCAAATACTTTTTTGCCTGCCTCTACGAATGATAAATATGTTCCTTGTAAAATCCCTTGTGCACCAATATAAATCCAACTACCAGCCGTCATTTGACCGTACATCATTAAATCGCGGTCCTCTAACTCATAAAAATGCTCCCAATTTGCCCATGCTGGCACTAAATTAGAATTTGCAATTAATACACGTGGTGCATGTTCATGCGTACGGAATACAGCTACTGGTTTCCCTGATTGAATAAGAAGTGTCTCATCATTCTCTAATTCTTTTAATGACGCAATAATTTGCTCATAGCTTTCCCAATTACGCGCCGCTTTACCGATCCCACCATAGACGATTAGCTCATCTGGATTTTCTGCTACTTCAGGATCTAGATTGTTCATTAACATACGCATTGCAGCTTCTTGTGTCCAACCTTTACAAGATAATTCATTCCCACGTGGTGCACGAATATTTGTTTTAACTACCATTAAAAACACACTCCTTTAGAATAGTAAAAATGCAATTGGTGTTACGATGATTAAAGTTAATACGACACGCTCAAACCAAATGAGTAAAATTTGGCGCAATGTCAATGGAATTTCAGATGATAAAATAAGCGGAATAACGGCTGAAAAGAACAAAATTGCCGATATCGATACGACCGCCACAATAAATTTCGTCACAAGTGCTGCCTGTGTGACAACAAGTGCTGGTAAAAATACTTCTGCTAATGATAATGACAGCGCTTTCGCTGCTAAATATGGTTCTGGAACTTGTAACACATATGTGAATGGTACAAAAATATACGCAAGCCAATCAAAAATTGGTGTATATGTTGCAAGTACAAGCCCTAGCAGACCAATTGATAGAATCGACGGAATAACACCCATCGCCATGATGAAGCCATCCTTTAAATTCATCCATAAAACTTTAGATAAAGGTGGATTTTGCTCAACTGCATCCATCGCTTGACGCCACGCTTCTTTAAAACGGTCCTTCTTTACAATCTTTTCTGGCATCGGCGTTGCACCCTTGTAGTATTCATCCTTCATTGAACGAAGTGGATAAATACGCGCAGTTAACGCCGTGACCACGAATGTTACAACGAGCGATACCCAGAAAAACGCATTCCAATGCTGCATAATATCTAGCGTACTTGCAATAACGACCATAAACGTTGCAGATACAGTCGAGAAACCCGTTGCAATAATCGCGGCTTCCTTCGCTGTGTAGCGACCTTCCATATAAACACGGTTCGTTAAAAGTAGGCCAACCGAATAACTGCCGACAAATGAGGCAACTGCATCCACTGCTGAACGTCCAGGTGTTTTAAAAATAGGCTTCATAAACGGCTGTGTTAAAACACCGATATATTCAAGCAATCCATAGCTTACTAGAAGTGCTAAAAACAAAGATCCAATCGGGATTAGTATTCCCACTGGCTTAACAAGCTTCTCCAGTAAATACGGGCCAATACTTTCATCTGCTAACCATGCAGGTGCTATATTAAAAATTAACAAAATCCCCGCAATCATACCGCCCACTTTAAAGATTGACATCACAATATTGACTGTCGACTTATTCCATTTTTTAGTAATGAATGGATGAATTGCTCCACCTACAAGCATTACGAGAACATATGCAGTTACAAGCAACGGTACTTCGGCGCGAATAAAGTTCACGATGTGATCAATTAAAATCGTATCCTTACCTTGCCACTCAAACGATATAAAGAAGCTGAATATTCCGACTAAACTACATGCAATCATCTTCATAGCGGAGGAGACTCGGAATTGCGAGTCTTGCCTCAGCTCTTGTTGTTGAAATTCCATTCTATTCCCCCTCGACTGTTAATTAGAATTCCCTGTCAATCCGGACAAGTTGAAAGATTTGTTGGATTTCTTATGGGAAGTTATAGCCTTAAGGTTTACACATACTCATTCAATAGAACATCACTTGTTAATAAATACTTTGCAAGCGCTTCAATTTCATCGCCGATTGGTTGATCCGCTAACAGCGGCGGACAAAATTCACGCACTTTTTCTAAATACTTTCGAGTTGTTGGAGATAATTGATCTTCTGCCTTATCTAAATGAATCGCCTGCGATGCACAAATCATTTCTATCGCAATGACACGAGCCGCATTTTGTACGATTTGACGTACTTGGCGGGCCGATGTTGTACCCATGCTCACATGATCCTCTTGGTTACCTGATGTCGGTATAGAATCCACGCTTGAAGGATGTGCCAATACTTTGTTTTCAGATACGATAGAGGCTGCTGTATATTGTGCAATCATTAGTCCACATTCAATACCAGGATTTGTCGCTAAAAATGGTGGCAAACCTTCATTAAGCTGTGGATTAACCATACGTTCTGTACGTCGCTCCGAAATATTAGCCCATTCACATACGCCGACTTTTAAAAAGTCCATTGCTAATGCAATTGGTTGGCCGTGGAAATGCCCACCTGACAATACTTCTCCATTTTCTAAAACAATCGGATTATCTGTCGTTGCATTCATTTCAGTTTGCACGCGGTCCTGAGCGTAGAAAAATGACTGCCATGAAGCACCGTGCACTTGCGGAATGCAACGTAGTGAATAGGCGTCCTGCATACGGATTTCACCTTGCTTTGTCACACGTTTACTTCCATCAAGCCACTTACGGATTCGTCCGCCAACAAGCTCTAATTCTGGGTGTGGTCTTACCGCCAAAAGCGCTGGATCAAATGCGGAAGTAATACCCTTCAGCGACTCCAGCGTTAAACTTGCTGCCATATCTGCCGCTAGCCCAATACGCTCTGCCTCGTTCACTGTTAAAACCCCGATACCCGTCATTGCTTGGGTACCATTTACAAGCGCTAGACCTTCCTTAGCTTGTAATCGGACAGGCGTTAGCCCAGCTTGCTGTAACGCCGCACTGCCGCTCATAACCTCTCCATTAAACTCCGCCTTACCTTCGCCTACTAGTACTAAAGCCAAATGTGATAACGGCGCTAAATCTCCACTTGCTCCAACTGAACCTTGAGAAGGTACAATCGGATGTACTCCCTTATTAATAAATTCCAATAGCAGCTGCACTGTTTCCAGACGAATTCCTGAAAAACCTCGTGCTAAAGCATTGGCACGTAAAATCATCATGGTGCGTACGACATCTGTTGGGAATGGTACACCAACACCTGTTGCATCTGAACGCAATAAGTTTAACTGTAAAAGTTCAATGTCTTCCTCTTCAATCTTTATATTACTTAGCTTTCCGAAGCCAGTATTCACACCATATATCGTTTGCCCCTCAGCTAAACGCTTTTCAATTCGTTCCCTACTTAAACGTATACGCTCCACACTGTCTAGAGAAAGCGATACCGTGGCACGACCTTCTACAATTTCCCCTATTTGCTGTCTTGTTAATGTCTGACCATCAAGCTCGATAATAGACTTCATAATGACATCCCCCTGTTCCTTAGAGCTATGTAAAAATGCTTTTAATCAATTTCGCTATCGCTACAAAAGATAAATAACAATTACACTAACTACATTGTACTAACTACCTTTTTCAGAAAATAGGGAATTTTAAAAGAGAAAACATGAATTATTTCAGAATTTTTGTTATTTTAATAATATAATAGTATTTTTTTACGAAACTAGATATTTTTAAGGAGGTTTGCAGTTATGAGATTGTTATTAATTGACAGGGACTCCACTGACCTTTCAGGAATTCAGTGGTTTTTACATACCTATTTTCCTGGGGATGTAACTATAGAAATAAGTACAACTATTAATGAGGCACTTCAAAGTATTCAACAATTCGAGCCCGAGGTGATACTGCTAAATATTGACCTATTCTCAAATAATCGGTTAACTGCACTTTATCGTGTTTTACAAAAACATTCAGGGACTATTTTAGCTATGACGACAGAGCCCTTGTTTAAAAATGCATTAAAGGCAATTGATTTACAGGTCGCACACCTCTTCGTTAAACCCATTGATTTAGAAGTATTAAAGCAAAAGCTCACTGCTATTTCCCTTCGGACACCAAAGGCAGAAGCAGTGTATCAAGAAACTACAGATGAATCGTTTTACTATCAACTCTTTTTAGATAATAAAACAAGTTCCCTGGAGACAAATATACATTTCACAATGATCGAACCTGAGCATTCCGAAATGTTTAACAAACTATACAACTGGCTTCAGCAAACGCCTATTTATTCTAGTATGAGGATTTACCCTTTATCAGAAAGAATTGTTTGTTTATTCCAAACGAATGATTTAGAGAAGGATATTCGTACGTTAATGAAGGAATGGCGATTAACAAATAATAGCTCTTTAAATATTGGGGTTTACGATGGGGAACCGACCACCATGAAGAATATGTATACCTTAACGAAACGTGCACTTCATCAAAGCTTTTACGAAGGCTATGGACATATTTTTTATGCGAGCAAACAATTGGAGACACAGACCTTCGATCCATTACTAACACCTGAAGAGCAACAATTACTAATAAGTAGTTTAGAGGACGGGAATATTGAAGCTGTCAAAGCTTTTTTATATCGACTATCTAATGAAGGAATTTATTACAAACAAGATGACTTACGTATACATCTAACGAGTGTTTTGGCACAAATTCGACGCTTTATGCTGAAGTATAAATTACATGAGAAAGCGGCAATTGAGCAAAATTATCGTCAGCTTTTTCATTTAATTATTGAGCACCCCATATTTTATACCATTCTAAATGGCATCATCTCATTTACACAAAGACTGATTGAATTAGCTCGTGAGGCACGAATGGAAAAACGGGCTGACTATGTAGAGCTGGCTATAGAAATTATTGACCAACAGTTTCAGGATAGCGGGTTATCTTTACCTTACGTTGCCCATAAATTGGGTATCAGCCCCAATTATTTAAGTACGATTTTTTCAAAGAAGCAAGGCTTGCCACTTAAACGCTACCTGCAACAGGTCCGAATTCATAATGCTTCAAAAATGCTTGTAGAAACTGATTTTGCTATTAGTGAAGTTGCCTATTTAAATGGTTTTGAAGACTCGAATTATTTCATTAAAATTTTTAAACAGCACATCGGAATTACTCCCCATCGTTATCGCAAAACTTAAAAAGGCTATTAAGTAGCATGGAGTTGATTTCCATTCCAACTGGGAGCTTGTGCGGAAGCGTAGCGGATAAAGGCTATATCTTGACGGGATCTCATCAATACCTGATCCCCAAGAAGTGGCCCAACTTTCACTGCAATCAAGTATTTTTTTCAATTATCATATTCAATTTTCAATAAGAATACATAAACAAAAGAATTCATATTATTCTCGAGCTTCCTCTTCTTCATAACTTATTTTTAAGTAATTCTCGAAAATGTTTAAAAAAACTAAATTAGTGGTAAAGGTTATTCATAAACCTTTTAAATCTAGCATATATTTATAGTTTGTATCTTAATGTAAAAATTCTTTAACAATAATTATTATAATCTACTAGCAATTCTAATTTGTATTTGTTATAGTTATTAATGAAGAGTTTGACTCACAATTTTCCTTAGGAGGTAAACTAATATGACAAATGAAAATAATCGTAGCCGTCGTTTTACAACAGCAGGTGGTGCTCCAGTAGTAAGCAACCACGATTCTATGTCAGCAGGTCCTCGTGGACCTCTATTACTTCAAGATGTATGGCTAGTTGAAAAACTAGCGAACTTCAACCGTGAAGTTATTCCTGAACGTCGTATGCACGCTAAAGGTTCAGGTGCATTCGGTACTTTCACTGTAACGCATGATATTACTAAATATACAAAAGCAAAAATCTTCTCAGAAGTTGGGAAGAAAACTGAAATGTTTGCACGCTTCTCCACAGTAGCAGGCGAGCGTGGTGCAGCAGATGCTGAGCGCGATATTCGTGGCTTCGCACTTAAGTTCTATACCGAAGAAGGTAACTGGGATTTAGTTGGTAACAACACACCTGTATTCTTCTTCCGTGATCCATTACACTTTACTGATTTAAACCACGTGGTAAAACGTGACCCACGTACAAATATGAAAAATGCTAATTCAAACTGGGACTTCTGGACTTTATTACCAGAGGCACTTCACCAAGTAACAATTGTTATGTCTGACCGCGGTATTCCGTCTGGTTACCGCAATATGCATGGTTTCGGTTCTCACACTTATAGCTTTATTAACGCTGAAAATGAGCGCGTATGGGTTAAGTTCCACTTCCGTACAGAGCAAGACATTAAAAACTTAACTGGTGCTGAAGCTGCTGAAGTAATCAGTAATGACCGCGAATCTTCACAACGCGATCTATATGAGGCAATTGAAAAAGGCGATTTCCCTAAATGGAAAATGTACATTCAAGTAATGACAGAGGAACAAGCTCGTGAGTTACCATATAATCCATTTGATTTAACGAAGGTATGGTATAAAAAAGACTTCCCATTAATTCCTGTGGGTGAATTCGAGTTAAACAAAAATGCGGACAACTACTTTGCGGAAGTTGAGCAATCAGCATTTGCACCGTCAAACATTATTCCTGGTGTAAGCTTCTCACCAGACAAAATGTTACAGGCTCGTATCTTTGCTTATGCAGATGCACACCGCTACCGCTTAGGTGTAAACCACCACTCGCTTCCTGTAAACGCACCAAAATGCCCATTCCGTTCATTCCATCGCGATGGTGCTATGCGTTTCGATGGCAACCTTGGTTCAACTTTGGGCTATGAACCAAATAGCTACGGCGAATGGGAGCATAATTTAGACTATAAAGAACCTGAATTACGTATTGACGGTAATGCTGGTATCCACGACTTCCGTGAAGACGACAACAACTACTTCGAGCAGCCAGGTAAATTATTCAACCTAATGACTGCCGAAGAGCAACAACGCCTATTCGAAAATACTGCTAATGATATGGCACCAGTTGAAGAGTTCATCAAACGTCGTCATATCCTTCACTGCTATTTAGCTGATCCAGCATATGGCGAAGGTGTAGCAAAAGCGATGGGTCTTTCATTAGAAGGTATGGATCTTTCAAACCCATATGTAAAACAACCAACAAACGTTTAACATATTCCAGCAAACAAACCTGCTGAGGCATAATTGATTTTTTCCACTTATTATTGATATCCAAATCCAACTTTTTACTCCATGTGAAGGGCAACTTCACATGGAGCTTTTTTATCTTAATGACAAATTGAGGGCTCTTCACCATAATGTGTGGTTGATTTACGTTCCGGCTGGGCGCTTTGCCGCTGACGCTTCGCTTTCGAGCAGATAAAACATTTGTTGTTACTGTCGCTACGCTTTCGCACAGATAAAACAATTGTAGCTGCCGCTTTGCTTTCGCTACAGAAAACATTTGCTGCCGCTTCGCTTTCGCACAGAGCAAAGCTTCCTGGGGGCGTCCGATGAGCCGCTTCGCTTCGCTGCAGGGTCTCATCTGTGACGCTGATCCCCAAGGAGTCGCCCAACCTCCACTCCAATCAACTTAAATACATGCGTAGGTTTTAACAAATGTCATCCACCACCTTTGGAGATAAACCAAAATAAGGCTTGTGCCTATAGACACAAGCCCGCATTAATAATTATTGATAAATTTGACTGCCTGCCTTTTTAAATTCCTCAGCCTTTTCCTTCATACCTTTGTGGATCGCTTCAGTCGTATTTAAGTCTTGATCTTTTGCATAATTACGAATATCCTGTGAGATTCTCATACTACAAAACTTAGGTCCACACATTGAACAGAAGTGCGCAGTTTTCGCCCCTTCTGCAGGCAATGTTTCATCATGGTATTCGACTGCACGCTCTGGATCTAACGAAAGGTTGAATTGATCGCGCCAGCGGAATTCAAATCGTGCCTTAGATAGTGCATCGTCACGCTGCTGTGCTCCCGGATGCCCCTTCGCTAAATCTGCAGCGTGTGCAGCAATTTTATACGTAATAACCCCTACACGGACATCCTCACGATTTGGTAAGCCTAGATGCTCTTTAGGCGTCACATAACATAGCATTGCCGTACCATACCAACCTATCATCGCAGCACCAATAGCCGATGTGATATGGTCGTAGCCAGGAGCAATATCTGTTGTCAGTGGCCCTAAAGTATAGAATGGAGCTTCCTTACAAACCTCTAACTGCTTGTCCATATTTTCTTTAATAAGATGCATTGGTACATGCCCTGGTCCTTCTACCATTACCTGCACATCATGCTTCCAGGCAATTTGCGTTAATTCCCCTAGCGTTTCTAGCTCCGCAAATTGAGCCTCATCATTTGCATCTGCTATAGAACCCGGACGTAAACCATCACCTAAAGAGAAGGCAACATCATAGGTTTTCATAATTTCGCAGATCTCTTCAAAATGAGTATATAAGAAGCTCTCTTGATGGTGGTATAAACACCACTGCGCCATAATCGAGCCTCCACGAGACACTATACCTGTTACACGATTAGCCGTTAATGGCACATAGCGCAGCAATACCCCCGCATGAATCGTGAAGTAATCAACACCTTGCTCAGCCTGTTCGATTAACGTATCACGATACACCTCCCATGTTAAATCCTCTGCCACACCATTTACTTTTTCTAGCGCTTGATAAATCGGCACTGTTCCTACTGGCACCGCGGCATTACGGATAATCCATTCACGTGTCGTATGAATATGCTTACCAGTAGATAAATCCATAATGTTATCAGCACCCCAGCGTGTAGCCCACGTCATTTTTTCTACCTCTTCTGCAATAGAGGATGACACCGCTGAGTTGCCTATATTGGCATTAATTTTCACGTGGAAGTTACGTCCAATAATCATTGGCTCGGCCTCAGGGTGATTAATATTAGATGGCAAAATAGCTCGTCCTGCCGCTATTTCTGAGCGCACAAATTCTGGATCCATATTTTCGCGAATCGCTACAAATTCCATTTCTGGAGTAATAATTCCCTTTCGTGCATAGTGAAGCTGCGTTACATTTTTACCTTTCTTCGCACGTAAAGGCTTTCTAGATAAGTCCGGAAAAACATTTTCATTCATTCGTGGATCATCAGCTTTGCGGAATCCATTATCTTCTGGCTTGATAGTACGACCCTCGTATTCTTCAACGTCACCTCGTTCTTTGATCCATACACTACATAAAGCTGGCAATCCTTTTGTAATATCCACCTTATGTGCAGGATCAGTGTACGGGCCGCTCGTATCATAAACACGTACTGGTGCATTTTCCTCTTCACCAAAACTTCCTGTCGTTGGACTTAGAGCAATTTCACGCATTGGCACTAAAATATCTGGTCGAGAACCTTCTACGTAAACTTTTTTACTTCCTTCAAAACTAGTCATAATCGTAATATTCTTGTCGCTAACTGTTGTCATAAACTACTTCGCTCCCTTTTACATTTATACAAGGACCGAATCTAGCTCACCCCAACAGAAAATCAATTTCGCCTTGGCGTAATTTGCGTCCGGAGGCTTTGTCTTCATTCAGCAGGTGTTTGGCACCCACTGATAAGGAATCTTAACCGCATTCATCTCATCACCTTCAAAGATAGGACTTTTTCGCTGAATGAAGACAAAAGCCGAATCCAAAAAAATTTGGATCCGGCTAAGAATGTAAAGGTATAGTTATTGCAAATAACATAGAGTGCAATAATGGTTAACTTTCCCACGCTGGTATGAGCCAGATCAGGTCCAAAGGGTCAAGAAACCTCTATGCGTTTCCCTCTCAGCCTGACTCATCAGACTCCCCTAGTTAATACTATTAAGTTTGATGCTAGTGTAGCAGATATTGTTAAGAGATGGAAGCTTCATTTGAATATTTTTGGTATATTCACCAAGAGTCAGCGTCAGATGAGACTTTAGAGCGCACGCATGCGAAGCAGCTCATCATTTGATGAATTCACTTTTATATGAATCCATTGAAGATTTATCGGAACAAAATCTCATTTTATCGGAACAATTTCAGTTTTTATCGGAACATTATCTTGTTTTATCGGAACAATTTTAACTTTTATCGGAACATTATCTTGTTTTATCGGAACAATTTCAGTTTTTATCAACTATGGGCAATCAAATGAGCGCCCAGCCGTTAGGTAAACAACAGCTCCGCTACGTAAATCACAATCGTCACTGTCATACAGCTCACAATCGTTGAAAATAAAACTGTTTGTGCAGCAGTTGCCGATTCTACGTCATATTCTAATGCCAAACTAGAGCTATTTCGTGATGTCGGGAACGAACTAGCTATAAAAAGTGATTGTGCCACGACACCGTCAAGACCAAGTGCAAAAATGATTAGCAATGCAACGGCTGGCCCTATGACTAGTCGTGTAAAACAGCTAATGAATACCATCTTATTGAACATGGATTTGATTTCAAGCTGTGATAGTTGTGCCCCTAACGTTATTAGTGCTACAGCGATAAAGCCATCTGCCACATGGTCTATCGGAATTCTTACAAACTGCGGAATAGCAATATTAAAATAGTTCATTGCAACACCAATAATAAGTGCATGAATAATAGGCATTTTGAGGAAGTCTTTCACAATAGACATGCCCGATTTTGTTGAAGAAATTAAATTGTACAAGCCGTAAGTATAGGTCGTCATATTTTGAAATATAACGAGAATGACCTGAATCGCCACTCCAATCGGCTGGGTCACAAAAATCATTTGTGCAACTGGAATTCCATAGTTACCCGAATTAATTAGGACAACACTATTTTTAAACACCGCAGCCTCTGTTTTTACTAAGCCGAGTCCCTTTGCTAGAAAGTGACTAAGCACCATTTGGCTTCCGATAAAGAGTAGAATAAATAACGCAACTTCCCCAAGCACAGACAGCTCTATACTCGTTTCATATATATTCACAAAAACAGCTGCTGGCATGAAGCAATATGTAATAAGTTGAGATAACGCCTTTAAATTAAAACGAAATTTCTTTTGTAAAACTGCACCAAGTACTAGAAGCACTAAAATTGGAGCTACAATTTTAAAAAAAATCATACCGAGATACATCATAGCTTGTCCCCCTTTCCTCTCCTATAGTAGTGCTGATTTAATACTTGGTCAATGTACCTTACCGTTAACTCATAGCCCTTTACGAGGCATTTTTAGCCCAATGCCTTTTACCATAAATAAAAAGACTGCCTCATATATTGAAGCAGTCTTTTGCTGAACAAAGTTAAACAAGCTTAAAGCGATTAACGACCTCTTGTAATTCTTTTGAAATCTCGTTCATATTATTGATGGACTCTGCAACCTTTTGTAGTTCCGCTTGTTGGTCAATAGCAGATGCGCTTACCTGTTCTGCAGATGCAGCAGTCTCCTCAGAAATAGCAGAAATACTTTGGATTGCCATAATCGCTTGATTTTTATGCTCTAACATATGAGAAAGTTTAGTCATTAACTCACTAATTGACGTTGCAATAGAACTAGACAGCTCACTATTGTCTTTAAATACAACCTCAGTGCTTTGTACTGACTCATTTTGAGCTTGTATTAAGCCCGCGTTTGAAGCAATGACAGCAACTGTTTGCTGAGAATTTTCAAGAATGTTATCTACCGTTTGCTTAATAACCTCTGTCTCATTTCTGGATTGCTCTGCTAGCTTTCGTACCTCTTCAGCGACAACCGCAAAACCTTTACCATGTTCCCCAGCACGAGCAGCTTCTATGCTTGCATTTAAGGCTAATAGATTTGTTTGCTCGGTAATACCCTGAATAGACGCTATAATTTGATTGATATTGGCAATATTAGACGCCAATGACTCCATTTGCTGTTGAATACGCCCATTCATTGCATTCGTTTCTGAATTACGTTCACGTAAGCTTTCGACTTCTTTCATTCCTTTTTCTGTAGTTGCTTGCGTTTTATTAGACAGCTCATCCATTTCATTTGAAAGCGTTGTAATAGTATCAATTTGATCGGATAAATCAATCATTCGATAATTGGTTTCTTCTGTATCCTCAGATTGCTTTGATGCTCCCTGTGCAATTTCATTAATAGCTACCGAGACTTCTTGACTTGAAGCAACTATTTCATTAAACGCCTCATGAACATTATTTGATGATTGATTGAGTAATGTCGTAGCATTCAGCACCGTTTGAATGGCGCTATTCGTTTGATCTAGCATATTATTATAAGCTCTTGCAACAGCACCAATCTCATCAGCCTTAATATACTTCTCATCAACTTTTTGAGTTAAATCTCCATCTGCTGCTGTTTCAATAGAAGTACGTAAAAACTTTAATGGCTTCAGGAATTTATAAATAAACAGTGCACTAGCGACGGTCATTAAAACGACTATAATAATTGACGCTATGATGGTAAAAACAAGCACATAATTATAGGTTTCTAATATTTTGGATTTTGGTAGCACTACTTGTACAGTCCATGTCTCATCAATACCATCTAAATTCATCGGAGCAAAAACGTTAAATGAATTTTCCTTAAGCTCGTCGGAATCCACATACATACTTTTTAGCTCGGCACTATCCATTGTTTGTTTAATGCTTGTCCAGTCCAAATTATCCTGCATATTTAATCCTTCTAATGACTCACCAAAGCTATTTGCAGTTAAAACTCCTTTGTTAGTAATAATAGCTGCATAGCCACCATCTGACTTTACGGACTCTGTCAATCCTTTTAAATAATCAATAGCTATATCAGCCGTCAATGTGCCAAAAAATGACCCCGAAGCATCCACTAATGGAACAGCAATCGTTGTCATTAGTACTGTTTGTCCATTTACCTTATAATCATATGGTTCCGTTAGAACGGATCTTCCTTCTTCTTTTGGTATCCAATACCACTCGGATATACTCTTGTCTTCCATGCCTTCAAGAGAAGCCGTTGTTATTCCATTTCCATCCTTACTTAAATAAGGTATAAAGCGATTTTTTGAATCCACTAAAGTAGCATTGATTGTTGGTTCTATATTTGTGGAGTTCTGTTCAAAAACAGCTCCTACACCAAGTAAATCTTCATTACTAGCTAAGTTAGTTTCCATCATATCTATTATGCCTTCTGCAGAAAGCTCGCCTTTTTTCTCCATACCCTCAACTATACGTTTTGTCGTAAGTAAAGTCGTGTTTACTTTTTTAAAGCGTTCACTCATCTTTGCTGCCGAATATTCAGCAGTTTCCAATGTTGCACTTTCTGCATCATCAACACTTTGTCTCTTCAAAATATCGCTTATAATAACGGTATATGTAATAAATAACACTAAAAATAACCCTATAATTAGAGCAGATAGTTTTAAAGCAATACTCCTAGATTTCCCCATCACAACACCCCTTACATAATAATAATGGATGAAATGTCGTATCACAACAAGATATTTAACGAATCGAGCAGAATTTTGCTGTTTTATAGAAAATTTAAATGTATATATACCAAAAATTCAAACCACATAAAAAAGGACTAATTATCCATCAATTTGGTTAACCAGTAAAACATACCCACTATATACTAAAATATTGAAATATATGATATATTAACTACAAAACACTATGATTGGAGTGATTAATTTGAAGAATAAAGCGTTATCGGCTTTTATGGCAACAGCTATTACAGCAACCTTAGTTTTGCCAGTATCACCTGCAAAGGCCGCTTCAAATGATTCATCTTTAAACCACTCAATTCAAATTGATCGACAGGTAGCTGCAGCCAAAACAAAGGGGCAAACCGTTACCATTACCGACATCACTAAAGATAAAGTACTTACATCCAATGGCCAATTTAAAATTAGTCAGTCGCTGAAGCCTCTTTTTAAAACAGAGAATGGCACTGCATTGAAGAATGCACAAGCTACAATTGTCGTAAAAAACGGCGAAATCACGAGCGTTACAGCACTAACACTAACTAAAGCTGGCACAAACAATAAAGCGGTATATTTTGATGGTGGTGACGCACAAATTGAAGGAAGCCTAACTGTAAATGCGGATTATGTAAAAGTTCAAAATGTAACTATTAAAGGTGAGCTTATTGTCACTAATCGTGTGAAGAAGGCAATTACAATTGATAATGTTGCAATTGAGGATACAATTACTTTTAAGCCTTTATTATTGACTAAAAATATTAATTGGTTAAATGTTTCCCTAAAAGATATTAAATCTCCAAACATTCACTTGGGGCGCACTAAAGTACATGTGACTTCTGACAAAGCAATTTCAAAAATCGAAGTAGTTGGTAAAGTTACAGCATTTGAAGTTACAGCCAATGTTGATAAGCTTATAATCGACGTTGAGAAAGATTTTAGCCTTTACGGAAAAGGTAAAATTGAGCAAGTGATTGTCAAGCACGGGGCAAAAGTGGCATTAGATTCCGGTCATCTAATTAACAAGGTGCAGGTGGATGATAAAAAAGCCTCTGTGACATTATCTGTGATAAATAAAACCGAGCTAAGTAATTTAATAGCTACACCTCCATACGTTGCAGTATCTTATAATGGGTATGACGTTTTAACAACTGAAAAATGGACAACGCAGACTGAACGTACAGCATTCGAATCTGCCGTCAGCAGTGCAAGAGCAGTAGCTAATAATTCCAACGCCTCTCAGGAACAAATAAACAATGCTATTACACAGTACAGAAATGCATTAAACGTTTATCAAGCTGCGCAAAAAAACGGAACAAAATATGTTAATGGTGATAAGTCTTCATTACAATCGATGATTTATTCAGTTCAGTATGTAACGGTTTCTTGGAACAATGGTAATGATGTAGCTTCTTATGTACCTTGGACGACTCAAAGTGAGAAGGATACACTAACCTCTGCCGTTTCATCTGCACAGTCTGTTGTAAATAATATCTATGCAACTCAGTATGATATCACAAATGCTATTAGTAATTTAAACTACGCTATCACGGTTTATAAGAATGCACAAAAATATGGCACTTATCAATATAATGTCGATCGATCTGCCCTTTTATCACTTATTAACTCTGTACAGTATGTAACCGTTTCTGTGAATGGATCTGAACTGTCATCCTATGTAATTTGGACGACGCAAAGTGAAAAAGACGCTCTAGTTTCTGCTGTTTCATACGCACAAAATATTGCAAACAATAGCTCCTCGTCTCTATCAGATATTTCGTCTGCATATAATTATTTATATAATGCTATTTCAACATATAGGGGTAATTATAAATCCGGTGCGAATTATTGGAGTTACGTTGATAAATCATGGCTAAAGTCACTCATTAATTCGGTTCAGTATGTAAAAGTCTCTGAGAATGGAGATGGCACTGATATTCCCTATTATGAACTATGGACCACTGAAAGAGAAAAACGTGACCTAGTAAAAGCAGTTGAACATGCCCAATCTGTTGTTAATAACTCTTATGCTTCTTCGTACGATGTGACAGATGCTATTAACAGTTTAGACAAAGCCATCAACATCTATAAAGATGTCCAACGTTTAGGTAAACAACGATAAAAATTCTTCTATTCGTTTCATAATTTAAAAACAACAGGCTAAAAAATCTCTATAGCCTGTTGTTTCTTTTATATAAGCAATATCGCCTCTGTATAGGTTTTAAAATCACTTAAATGATTCTCGATAATTGCTTGGAGTATATTTAATTCAATAGCTTGATAATCGTGCACAGCAATATTTCGGAACCCTACCATATTTATTAATGTTTTTGCTAATGCATAGTCAATAATGTCGTTTTCCTCAAGAAACTTAAATGCTTCTCTACTCGTTTTAGGTAAACCAAGCTTTAAATCACTAACAATATGCATGGCCAAATCAATACTAGCTTCACACGCACGTTGAATATTCAAAACGATACTATCCTGCTTCGTAATGTCTTGCAAATTCTCAGGATTACCATCATACACCTCTTTTACACGGTTCACACAGCGTTCAATGGTT
This sequence comes from Lysinibacillus sp. 10T31, assembly GCF_056394365.1. Taxonomy (NCBI): domain Bacteria; kingdom Bacillati; phylum Bacillota; class Bacilli; order Caryophanales; family Bacillaceae; genus Lysinibacillus; species Lysinibacillus sp. 10T31. The sequence goes on along the minus strand of NZ_JBFTHS010000016.1, from coordinate 77,922 downwards.
GCAACCTTATTTAGAACAACATCATTATTCACCATAGACACTCCCCCTCTCTTCAATTGCCTTTAGAATTCCCGCACGTTGCTCATTTAACGTCACATACATTGATAGAGCCCTCATTCGTTCTTTAACAAAGGCGTTTTCATCTTGGCAATCAATAACCATACCACTTGAAAAAATTTGCGCTGCAAACACTGTATCAACCGTCCTCATATCGATTAAATCAACATCAATATTACAAGCCTGTGCAATTTCTCCGGCTAATAGAAAACGTTCATAACCTGAGAGCGGTTTATTTGCAAAATACGCAATATCTAAATCACTATCTTCACGTGCCGAACCCCGCGCATAAGAACCAAAAACAATAACGAAGGCTGGATTAACAGCTGATGCTAACTTTTCAACAACTACCTTCTGCCAGTTTTGTTGCAAATCAAACACCCCCGCTCCTTATTAGATTCATTATAACAAACTCTCCCCTTCGTATAAGGTTTCTAACCATCTGTACCGGGAGTCTATTCAATATTTGGTAGGTTCTATCCCTCTCTCTAAAAAAGCGACCTACCTTCCATTCATATTTTCATAAGTACATAAGACACAAAGTATTTAAAAATTACACAATCAATCTACCTATTCACCTAAAATATACATGAAAAAATCCTGAGATATGATAAAATTGGTTTACCAACATATATTAGGAAATCCCTGTCTAGACACGACTCTTTTCGGCAGGTAAATAATAAACCATTTCACAAGACAATCAAAGGTTTCACTTAGAGTAAAAGACCTATAATTTACCCATCACACTTATCCAAAACCATATAGGAGGTTTCCCTTATTATGAAAAACAAAAGAAAATTAGCCTTACTGGCCCTAGTTGCTATCCCTTCACTGATCTATACTGCACCTACTACGTCAGCATCAGCTGCTGATTTTACTGGACATTCAAAAACTGCTTACATATACGATTATACTTATTACTATAACGCCAACGTTTCGAATGTCGTTCGACTTATTTCAAATATTAATGATACAACAGCTTCATTCCAAACAAATTTAGAAGCAGCCATCAAAGCCTACAATGAGTTAACCGAAACGGAAAAACAATACGTTACGAATTATTCAACGTTATCAAATCATCAACAGACAAGAGTTGCTTATCGTAAGCTTGCTGCACAAATTGATGAAAAATTAGCTTCAGTAGATTCAACTTCCGTCAATTACTACCAAAATGTTATGGAAACGAAAGATTGGTATAATACATTAAATGCAGCCCAAAAGTCCTTTGTAAGTCCGGAATCACAAAAAATACTGACATCCTACATCACGCCTAATACATCTATCGATAAAGTGGTCAATAAAATCCAATTATTAAACTCTTCTCGCATTACCTTCCATCAAGATGTAGCTGATGCTAGAGCTGAGCTTAATGCACTACGTAGATTTACATACGTCTATTTACCTGTTGGTATCGAACAGAAGTTATTAGATGCTGAACAGCTTGTTGTGAAGGATAAGGCGGCAGCTAAGGAAGTCGAAAACGCTATTGCAGCTTTATCGCCTAAAACGTCTACTGCTCAAGATGTACAGGCAGCGAAAACAGCCTTTGAAGCTTTAACACCTGTGCAACAGCAGCTTGTACCTAATGTCTGGACTTTAGTAGACTTTGTAAATGGAAAATATGATTTACCGAATAAAGGTAAGGGGTCAAAAAAGCCAATTTTATCGGATACAGTAGCCGTACCAGGTAAAACTACAGCTATGACTAAAAACAAAAATACTTATACAGCAAAAATAAACGTTGCCGACACGGAAAATAGTGCTGATCGCTTTGTTTTAACAACAAAATCCAATATGACTGTTATTATTCCACCACTAGGAACTCTTCTTAATGAGGATACTGGTGTTATGGAAATTAGCATTACAAAAATATCGAATCGTATCACATTCCAGGCAACATTAAATAACAAACCGGTTGAATTTGAGGCGAATATGGAGATCATTATCAATAATCTGTCACCGAATGCCTCCATCGTTCGTACCAATACCTTTGGCAAACCAGTACCAGCTGATTACACAGTAGAAGGAAATCGTCATTTCATTCAAACAGCTTCCTCTGCTTCATTCCTAATCCAAGAGTGATCTCCAAGTAAAGAAAAATATCATGTCCCTCTGCCAATACTTTATTAGTAGCAGAGGGTTTTATGTTTTTTTGCTCCTCTATCGCTTTTTCGAAGCAGATCCCCTCTTATGTTAAAAATTCTATAGGCACCTGTAACGAAAACCCACTTTCATTAATACATCATATTAAGGACCTTTTCATAGCATTACACCAAAAACTTTGCCCGCTTATGCTAAACAACTCCCCTTTTTTTCAACATTTCTTTGTCATACAAAATGCACCGTTATTCCCTTCATTAGTACACTCTTTTATCGCGTTATTTCATAAAATTTTCAGAAAACCATTGACAATTGTCATAAAACAGGCGTAATCTTTAATAAAGTTTCCTTAGAGAAACAATATGAAGTCCGGGAAATATTATTATAGAAAGGAATAAAAAATTCGTATGGAAAAAATATTAAAACCACTTTCTGAATGCTCATTTGGAGATTGCTTTTTGATTAAAAAAATAAACATTAAAGGTCCTTTAAGAAGAAGATTATTGGATTTAGGCTTTGTAAAAGAAGCAGAAATCTCTGTTCTTCGTAAAAGCCCTTTAGGAGATCCTGTTGCTTATCGCGTAAGCAATACGACGATTGCATTACGTAATGATGAAAGCTCTATGATTTTAGGCGAAATAGTTAGGGGGAATACAAAGTGAGAGTAAAAAGAATAGCTTTAGCAGGTAACCCAAATACCGGTAAAAGCACATTATTTAATACATTAACAGGATTGAAGCAGCATACCGGGAACTGGCCAGGGAAAACGGTTGTTCATGCAGAAGGATCTTTTGAACACAAAGGAGAGCAATATGTACTCGTGGATTTACCCGGGACCTATTCTCTATTTTCCAATTCAGCAGATGAAGAAGTTGCAAGAGACCATATTGTTTTTCACCAACCGGATGCAACGATTGTTGTGCTTGATGCAACATCATTAGAGAGAAATTTAAATCTTGCACTCCAAGTTTTAGAAATGACTAATAATGTCATCATTTGTATCAATTTAATTGATGAAGCTGAGAAAAAAGGTATCCGAATTGATGAAAAGAGATTGGCTCGTGAGCTAGGAGTCCCAGTAGTAAAAATATCGGCAAGAAATAAAAAAGGTATTAATCGATTGCTCGATACATTAAGTCAACTGGTGACGGGACAAATCGTTACAACTCCGTATCGCATGAAATATTCGAAAGAAATAGAGGAAGCCATTACAAAGATAGAATCGAAACTAGAAGGTTATTTTGATGAAAAATATCCTTCAAGATGGGTTGCCCTTCGCTTACTTGATGGTGATGAGGAATTGATCTTAAAACTGCAAAACCATAAGAATAATAAACAGCACGAGGTGAGAACGAATGGGGTCCCAGTCAGTGTTAAATCATAATTCACTTAAGGGTATTTTAGCTGAAGTGAACGAAGTTTCGAATGAAGATATTCGAGATGAAATCGTTAGTGATATTTATACTAAAAGCAAATCTTTATGTAAAAAAGTAGTATCGCAGAACTCTGCCATGTACAGATCCGATAAATTAGATGAAATTTTCACATCCCGCATTTGGGGATTCCCTATTATGCTTATCTTGCTTGGGACTGTCTTTTACATTACTATTGCTGGCGCAAACGTACCATCTGATATGTTAGCAAACTTATTTGGCTATCTAGAGGGTAAGCTAACAATTCTTTTTGAAGCAATGCACGCACCCGAATGGCTACACGGTATTTTAATTCTTGGGCTATTTAGAGGTACCGGTTGGGTTATTAGTGTCATGCTACCACCAATGGCAATATTCTTCCCTATGTTCGCTCTATTAGAAAACTACGGTTATCTACCACGAGTAGCATTTAATATGGACCGTTTATTCAAACGAGCAGGTGGACACGGGAAGCAGTCATTAACAATGGCAATGGGCTTTGGCTGTAATGCTGCTGCTATTCTGTCAACGAGAATTATAGAATCCCCTCGTGAACGAATGTTAGCCATTTTAACAAATAATTTTGTTCCTTGTAACGGGCGATGGCCAACACTTATTTTATTAGCATCATTATTTATGGTAACTGGTTTTTCAGGTGCAACAAGTACACTTGTAACATCGGCCATTTTAATAGGATTTGTTATGTTTGGCGTCGTTGTGACATTATCCGTTTCCTGGGTTCTTTCTAAAACAGCTTTAAAGGGTGTACCCACACATTATACATTAGAGCTTCCACCATTCCGAAAACCAAAGTTCTGGAATACAATTTTAAGAGCAAGTATTGATAAAGCATGGAATGTATTAAAAAGAGCGGTTATCGTTGCAGCGCCTGCCTCTATTTTAACTTGGGTATTCGCCAATATTTACGTTGGTGATACGAGCATTCTAATGCATTTTGTTAACTTTTTAGAGCCATTTGGTCACGCTCTCGGTATGGATGGCTTTATTATGGCTGCATTTATTCTTGGGCTACCAGCTAATGAAATTGTTATCCCTATCCTGATTATGGCGTATTTATCGCAAGGAGCTATGCTAGAAATTGAGGATTTATCGAAGCTAAAACAAGTGTTTATCGACCAAGGCTGGACTTGGTTAACAGCTTTAAATATGATGTTATTCTCACTGCTACACTACCCTTGTGGAACGACTTTAGTCAATATTTATAAAGAAACAAAAAGTCCAAAGTGGACATTTATGTCATTTTTAATTCCAACTGTTATTGCCATTGGTGTGACATGGCTAACGGCAACAATTGCTCGAGCGTTTGGTTGGGTGTGATGATGGGAGGGGCTTTTAAAAGCCCCTCTTTTTAGCGCTTCAGCAAATAGACTGCAATGAAGTGCGGAGTGATGTAAAGGAAACTATTTTAATCTTGCTCAACTAGATAAAATAAGAAGAAACTCTTCAACTAAAAATGTTGAAGAGTTTCTTCTTTATTATTCTTTATTTTGTTATCTTATCCTGAACTTTATACATATTACCGTATTTGTCTACTATTACAATTACTATATAATCTCCTTCAATAAACGATGCTGTTGGATGTGTAATAAGTTGTTCAGTACGTCCTTGTGAAAGCTTAGTTTTACCGTTACCTTCAATTAAACTCTGAACAGCTCCTGGTGTTTTAGGTACGACTACCTCTAACATTGACACAGCATCTATCTTATCCTGAGAGAGTGTTTTACTGTACATTTTATAATAGTAGGAAGCAGCTTCTCCCTCTTGAACAGAAGGATCTTCAAATACAAAGTCAAATGTTGCTACAATATTTTTACCTCTATCCGTTGAAATAGGTGGTTGTAATTTCGCACTTTCAATATTTGTTTCAAGCGTTCTATAGATGTGTGAAGCTGTTGGCTTACCGTCACTGAATAAATGACCCTTATTAATAGCACTGCCAATATCTGTAATAGTAGGATCTACAGTTAAAGCAAAGCTTTGTTCAACTGGTTTAGTAAATGTTAGTATCAGTTTTCTTGGCTCCCATGTATTTTTAGTATCTGAGCCTTCTTCCCATGCCCAAGTGTGCGATGGCAATGTTGCAGTGGTACCATCTAAATTTGTAAGTTTAAAGAATGGCACATTGTTACCGATAATTCCGCCTTGATTATTAGGGTCACCAACTGCTTCAGAAAATGTAACTTCAAATGTTTTTCCATCAATTCGTTTAAAAATAGGGTCTTCAACACGTGGCTTCGTACCGTCAGAGAAAAAGTCCTGACCAATATTACCGTTACTGCCTGTAATATTGCCATCACCATCGTAAGTTAGCTCTTTCAGAAGTGTTTTATTACCAAAATTATCGGAAACACCAACATAAATTGCATAATCTTTATGTCTCTGTAGGTCCTTAAAATTAAAAGTATTTTCCCCTACACGCATAGTTGTCCCTTTGGTTGCAAAAATTTCTTCTTTAGTTGGCACAGGATTTAATACTGTTGGATCAGTATCGCTATATTTTTTTCTTATTATATAATGATAAGCTCCAGCCTCATTTGAAGAAAATTTAAAGGAGCCACTTGTGTCCCCTTCATTCATTTTTAATGCTGTATCACTGATAAATGGAGCTGTTTTATCACCGATTAACTCTAACGATTTTACTAGAGAGATATTTCCTGATCGATCTCGTAGTACCATATAAATACTATAGCTCTCAAATGGACTTAAAGAAGCGGTTGGAGGGAACGGGACAGTAATTGGCTGGTCACCTAAACTAGCCGGATTATCTCCTTTAGATCCCTTTATATCAATCTTTTCTCCATCAACCTCAAAAAAAGATGCTTCATCTTGAATAGCATTAATTAATAGTCTGCCATCAATTTTTTCCGTATCAATACCAGATTTCATAATAACATAGTGATATGTTCCGGCTCTCGATGCATTAAAATTAACTACTGCGCGATCTTTTTCAGAGTTTAATATTGGTTTACCTATAAAATTAAGTACAGGTACACCAGTATTTCGATAAATATATTCAGCGCTATTTCGAGGTTTTTCTATATTAGGTAGTAAATTTGTATTATTTTCAAATTCGTTACCTGCTAAATCTTTTACACCTGGTAGTACCGTTACAATTAAGTTATCTCCATTTACGAATCCTGTATTAGAAGGAATTTTTAAAGTTACTCTTGAACCAGTACTAGTTTTTTCGTATTTGGCAGTTTCTGGTTTCACAAATTTAGGCTGGCCTTCAATACTAATAATTACGGTACCACTTAGGTTATAGTTGTTTACATTTTCAGCTGTTGCTTTATCTAATTCTTCGTTAAAGTCTATATAGAATTCGTTCGAATGTTCACTAATACGTTTTAATTCTTTACTAATTAAATATGGCGGCTCCTTATCTAATTTTAGCGTCGAAAACGTCGTCCATACAGCAGGATCTTTTGAATAATTACCTGAATCATCCTTCATCACTACATACAATTCATATTCTTTTTCCGGCTCAAATTCAAAATCAGTTTTCTCTATTATGTGTGTAATAATTTCAGATTCTGACTTTACCTTTCCCTTACCTGTCGGATTAGCTACAATTTCAGCTGTTGTCGGAGCTGGGGCTTTAGACTGTTTACGAACATAGTAATAATAATCCCCAGGCTCACTTGCTTTAAAGGAGAATTTTGCTCGTTGCCCCCCTGGAAGTCCTTCTGCATTTTTAATTGTAACTGTCGGCGGTGTTGCATCCTTCATTGTGAATTTGTCTGATTTAATATCCGAAACATTCTTCGCTCCATCAACGACCATCACATAAACAACATATTTCTTTTTCTCACCTAAATTAGTGATTTTAATAGTGTTTTTGCCATTCACTGCAGCGCCTGTTCCATTTGCCGCATTGTCAGTAGAAATGCGATTTACCATTTCTTTTTTCGTTGGTGCATCAGCGCCTTCTTCACGAACGATATAATAGTAAGTTCCAACTTTATCTGAAGTGAAGTCTACCTGAATATCACTACCATTTAAAACTGTTACATTCGTAATGTCGATTGACGGTTTTGTTTTATCAGCTGGGTTTTGTTTATCAATATCGTCTTTATCGACTGGTTTACCGTCTTCATCTACAATATTGCCGACATTATCTTTATCCTCTAAGAAGTCGTCGAAGATATTATTCGGTCCCTCGCCCTTCGGTATAATCACTTTGTCAATATACGTGTAATCTCCAATATCAACCCAACCGTATACATTATCAACATACAGAACACCTACACGACCATCTAGATATAGCTCTAAATCTGTATAGCTATTGTAGTTAATCCAATCGATATTGCCATCTCCGTAAATTGTCAGCTTCGTTTCTGTATCAAGGTTTAGTGTGCCGATATTTCCTTGAATCTCAAATTCACGAACATTCCCGATGATGTCTACACGTGGTAGCTTCATATTTGCTTCGATTTTTGTACCGCTTTGAGAGACTACTAGTCGTGATACAGTGCTGTTATAAAATTCAATATGTTTTTCAACATTTTTCATCGTCACTTTATCTTTAGACCAGTTCTCAAATGGCTTGTTTTTATCAGGATTCTTGTTAGAATTCTGATCTGACCAATCTTGAAGATCTTTTGCTGGACCATTATTGGATGAGGACGAGCCTTCATCATTTGGATTATCTGGATTAGACCAGTTGATAAATGCAGTATTGGTGCTTGCTATACGGCCAAGCGATAATGGCTTATAGTAGGAAACGCCTAATTGTAAAGGTGGACGTACCGTTTCGTTGACAAGCATAGTGCCAGTCAGGGTAACATTCGAAAATTCAATATAGTTCCCATTGACAACGATTGTCGCACCAAAGGACCCATGATTACCATCAAACTCTAGAAATCTTGAGTTTGTCCCACTTGCATTCAATGTTAGCTTCGAAACAGAGCGAATGGTTTTGCCTGAAAGGTCCCCTTCAATAAGCGCACCTTTTAATACCGGTGCATTATCTTCGTTAAAAATATGCGAGAGACTTTTCGGTACCGAGTAAGGCTCGGCATTTATGTAAACATGATTGTCTTCAACACCTGTAATTTTGTAAGATGTGGCATTGCCCTTTTGCTCTTGTGAACGCACAATAAAGGATGCAAATTGTCCACGTGTTACTGCATTAAATGGTGAGAAAGTGACAGGCGTTGTCCCTTCCGTAATCTTTAAATCTACTAAAGTTTGGATATAGATAGCATTGCTTGTTTGGCTAGTTACATCTTTAAAACTATTGTTGTAATTAGATGCTACCTCAAATTTAAAACCAAGCACTAAAATTTTCGCTAATTGCCCGCGTGTAACTACTTCATTAGGCATAAATGTTCCGTTTGAATACCCAGACATGATTCCTGCATTTTGTAATGCAGCTATATACTTGTAGTATTCACTACTTTTTGGGACATCTTTAAAATATGGGTCTTGGGCATTTTTTAAATCCAAGTTTAAAACAGTTGCCAGCATTTTTGCTGCCTGACCACGTGTTACACTTTGATTTGGTCGAAAAGTATTATCTGCATACCCACTAATTGCACCTTTATTGTATAATTTCAAAATATCGTCATAATGACTTGAATATGGGTCAACATCCGTAAATGGTGAAGAAGCTGCAGCTGCCTTTTGTGGTGGTGGCACTACAACAGCAATCCCGCTAGTAGCAAAAACAGTTGCTATAAGTGCTTTATTCACTTTTTGGACTTTTGTTTTATCCATCCCACTCTTCCTTTCAACTATGTATTTGATACGTTCAAAATATCATTTTCATCATACCCTTTATATCGACAGGTAGATAGTGAACCTTCATAGATAATTCTAAAATACTGGAAGAAAATCGTTAACAAAAATCAGCAATAACATAAAAGATTCACTTGGCATAACGTGAGGTTGATTTCCGTTCCGACTGGGCGACTCCTTTGGGAGATTAGCGTCACAAATGAGACCTTGGATCGAGCAGCGGATGTTTTCTGTGCGAAAGCGTAGCGACAGCAACAACTGTTTTATCTGTGCGAAAGCGAAGCGACAGCAATAACGAAGCGACTCGTTCGGAACGTTATTGTGATGAATTCATTTTTATATGTATACTTTAAAGATTTATCGGAACAAAATTTCATTTTATCGGAACAATTTTAACTTTTATCGGAATATTTTCTCGTTTTATCGGAACAATTTCAGTTTTTATCCACACCGTTCTACTTTTATCCCCATATAAAAAAGCCAAGTAGCATCGGTGCTCACTTGGCTTTTAACAATATATAGGCATACATCTAGACGTACTTGTGATGTCATAAGGGAAAGGGGGATAACCTTACATCTTGTCAAGTCGATCGAGAGATGTGTCCCGAGTTTACGTATCATTTGAACATAATTCACAAGTCATATGGGGAATGACTTAAAAATAGCTTGCCCAAATGATCGTTCCATTAATCATGTACCCTAAAAATTAGAAATGTATGCTCATTTTAAAACATTTTTTTATTTATTTTCTTGCTCTGCTACCATGACTCGATTCCGTCCAGCTTGTTTTGCAAGATACAGCGCACCATCCGCGGCCTCGATTAATTTTTCTGTCGTGTCAGCCATTTGTGGATACACTGCAACACCTGCTGATAATGTAACTGGGCGACCACAAGGACTTGTAGTATGTGCCAACATATCGCGGAGTTGTTCAGCCACCTGTGCCGCTTCCTCAGCAGTAGTAGTTGGCAATAATATCACAAATTCCTCACCACCGTAGCGACAGCAAACATCTCCCTCACGAGCGACTGCTTTCATATTTTGAGCTAAAAATTGTAAAACCTTATCACCTACAGCATGACCATACGTATCATTAACACTTTTAAAATGATCTAAATCCAACAAAATGAGGGCATGTGGCAAATCGTTATCAAGCCACTCCGCTAGCATCGCATCCATTGTGCGACGATTCGTTACACCTGTTAACGGATCTGTTGTAGATTGATCTTTAAAATAGGACACTTGTCCCTGTAAAAATGTTAAACTCCGAATGAGTGCACTTTTTAAAAAGTACGCTTCAAAGTACCAACTACGTACAGATTTCAAGCCTTCTACATTTTTCGATTCCATGCTCTCCTCTGTTAAAGTAGCTAATTGCTGTAAGGGATTAGCTATACGTGCTGCCATCCAAAGAACAATAAAAATCGAGATTAGCATAAGCGGAATGGATTTTATAGCTACTTCCTGTACTCTATCAAATGAAGGTTCCAATGCTACATTTAACGGTCTTTGAGCAACTACTCCCCAGCCTGCTAAAGGTACGGTGCTATAACCAGCAAGCATTTCTACTCCTCTAGTATTCATTACTTGCTGAGCCCCACTTTTTCCAGAAACCACTTCTTGAACAACTTTATTTTCAATAGCGATATCATTGACGCGACTTGGGTTCTGATGATAGATAACGCGCCCATCCGAATCAACTACGTACACATATGAACCATCATGATAATAATGCTCTCCGAGTAATTCATTAAAAACATTGTGTTCCTTTAAATAAATTGTCCCAGCTACCATTCCTAAATATTCATTTGTCTCTGAAAATATAGGATACGATATAAAAATAAGGAGGCGCCCTGTCATTCCCTTATAAGGCTGTGAGACAAGAGGTTTCTTTTTAGATAAAGCCTCTTTCGCCCCAACTGATGTTAATACTGCACCTAGTACCTCCTCGGATGGTGGTGAAATAGATAATACAAGACCTTTTGCATTTGTGATAAGAACAGAGTTAAACATATTATTTTGCTTTTTCAAACGCTCAGTTTCCTGAATCAATGCATCGCTATCATGCATTTTCGTATTTATCGTGCTGGCGCTATACCCTAAAATCTGAAATGATTCTTCAAGATAAGAACTTGCGGTTGTTGCTAATTTTTGTGCATATACTCGATTCGTTTCAAGTGTATTTTCTTTAATCGAAGCAACATTCATACGGTAGCCACTCCAAATGCTACCAATGCCTGTTAAGAAAAAAGCAGCCATGGCAACACCCATGATTAAATACTTTAACTTTATCTGTTTTGATTTCATTTTCTATCATTTACCCCTAGTTTATAATTTCCTCTATTATTCTATTAAAGCACAAAAAAATTCCTTATTAAGAAAATATCTTATATTGAGAGAAAAGTATTTGTAAAAATAGTACTTTTCAATTCCCTCTTATAACAAAAGCAAAATATTAGACTCACCACTAAAGCGTAGGGTTGATTTCCGTTCCGACTGGGTGCTTTGTCGTTGTTGACGCTTCGCTTTCGCACAGATAAAACATTTGTTGCTGTCGCTTCGCTTTCTCACAGATAAAACATTTGTTGCTGACGCTTCGCTTTCGCACAGATAAAACATTTTGTTGCTGACGCTTCGCTTTCGCACAGATAAAACATTTTGTTGCTGTCGCTTCGCTTTCGCACAGATAAAACAATTGTTGCTGTCGCTTCGCTTTCGCACAGATAAAACAATTGTTGCTGTCGCTACGCTTTCGCACAGATAAAACATTTGTTGCTGATTCCCAAGGAGTCGCCCAGTCTCCACTCCAATCAACTTTTATAAATGGCACACATTTTAACAGAGATCATACCTTCATTAAGCCATATAGTAGGGAATGTTCCAAAATTTTAGCGTCGTTAATAGAACAAAAATATAGTAACTTTATATCTATAGAACTTTTATTATTTTGATAGATTTTTATTATAAATTTATTATTAGAAGAGGGTTTAAAGATGTTGTTACGTAAAGTAGCTCCAATAATGGTTGGTTTTAGTATGGCTCTATGGACGAATACTGCTTTCAATTCAAATAAGTCAGCTCGTACAAATGTAACAAATACACAAAAAACTTTGTCACTATCCAGCTTTCCAAGTGAATATAAACTGAAATGGCATCGAGTCGAGATGGACTACTCCCAATTTTCCCTCGTAGGAAAGCATAATTCCAATGAGGTTGGAGGATATGAAACACGCATTGGGAATAGCGTATTCGGTATTCATATCGGTGCTAATCGAATAGATGTAAAAAGAAAATACGGTCTTCCACTTAGAGCCGTTCACTATCAAAACACAAGCTATCTGCTTGATTACAATGATTGTGAAGGCAATACTACACATGGGACCTATTTGATCGATGATTACTATGTTACTTTTTTCTATGATTTACACAAAAACAATATTGTTCGTTCTATTATTTGGATTAATGCCAAAACAGAATTAAGTAAACATAGTTATTATAGTAAGCCTTCCAATGAACTACGAACAGGACTTGAAGATTTAATGGTTGATCTTATTAACCATGAGCGAGTTATAGAAGGCTTGCAACCACTCATTTATGATAAGGGGTGTAACCCTATTGCTCGGCAGCATAGTAGCAATATGATCACATACCAATTTTTTAGTCATCAAGATCATAAAGGTAATCATTCCAATGACCGCCTCACTGCTGGTGGAGTTAATCACTATTGGTATGGAGAAAATATAGCACAAGGCCAGCCCAATAGTATATTTGCCCATGAAGCACTGATGAATTCAAAAGGACATCGTAGAAATATTTTAAGAAAAGAATTTACACATATTTTTGTTGGTGTCTGTTTTAAAGACAACGGTGCACCCTATTATACAATTAACTTTTATTCTAAGTAAGTTTGAATGGCTGAAATTTATTTGATGATAACCAATATACACAAAAATCTCTATGCAGAAATCTATTGCATAGAGATTTTTTTAGCCTTATCGCAATCTGAAATTTGAGAATGATACTTATTAAAACGTATACCCTTTTTATAAGTTGATCCAATCGGAACGAAATCACACCCACGTTATGAAGATAAACCTACATTCGGAATTTTTTTACTTTTATCGTTATTCTGACATATAATTTTTTGACTAATTATTTTATAATAAAATTTAACATAGTCAAGCCATCATTTCTTTTGTTATAATACTGATAATTTATAATCACTCTGTATTAATACAGCGATGGTGCATGCTTTTCACAAAATGGGGATTATGAGAAAAGCGCTACAATGCATTCTTGAATACAATGTAGCCTACACAAAAAGGGGTTGGGAGATTTGGGTATTTTAAAGGGGTTAAAAATTCTCGATTTTTCTGCATTACTACCGGGACCAATGGCGACAATGATATTTGCTGATCTAGGTGCTGAGGTTATTCATGTTGAATCATCAAAGCGCGTAGACTTAACACGTATTATGCCTCCTTACGATGATGATCACGAGGCGTATATTCATCAACATTTGAATCGTTCTAAAAAGTCATTAACATTAAATTTAAAATCGCCTGAAGCTATAGAAATTGTTAAGTCACTTGTGAAAGAGTATGACATAATTATCGAAGGATTTCGACCTGGTGTCATGCAGCGACTCGGCATCGGCTATGAAGCACTAAAAGAAGTAAATCCTAAGGTTATTTATTGTGCTATTACAGGCTATGGACAAACTGGACCATATAGCAATCGACCAGGACATGACAATAACTATTTATCATTAGCTGGCATGCTTGATTATTCACGTCATAAAGATAAAAAACCTGTCTCAATGGGTGTTCAACTTGCTGATATTGCTGGGGGCACGATGCATTCAGCAATTGGAGTACTTGCTGCTGCTTTACACCGTGAAAAAACAGGAGAAGGACAATACGTTGATATAAGTATGACCGATGCTGTATTTTCACTCAATGCTATGTATGGATCTGCCTATATTGGCGGTGGTCGTGTACCACAGCCCGAACAGGAAATTTTAAATGGTGGTAGCTACTATGACTTTTACAAAACAAAGGACGGCCGATTTTTCTCGGTAGGAAGTCTTGAGCCTCAATTCCGCAGATTACTCTGTGAAGCGCTTGATATTCCTGAGCTCATTGATAATACGTTTAATGATTCATACTATACACAAATCCGTTTTAAAGAAGCTGTCCATGATGCGTTCTTATCGAAGACTTATGAAGAATGGCTTGAAGTATTTAACGAGGATTTCGAGGGATGTGTCGAACCAGTATTAACCTTTCCAGAAGCATGTGAGCATCCTCAACTCAAGGCTCGTGACATGATTGTTGATATTCCTAAAAGTGACGGTACTACGCAAAAACAAATTGCATCGGCTTTTAAGTTTAACGGCGTTAAACCGCAGTACAAGCATGTTGGCGCTAAGCTTGGAGAGCATAATGAAGAAGTGTTGTCTTCACTTGGCTTTAGTGTCGAGCAAATTGCTGACTTAAAGGACAAAGGGGTTTTAGAATAATAGCATAGGTTAAAACGAAATAAAAAAGGTGTCTAATGCTGCAATTAAAACACATTAGACACTTTTTTGTTTTCTAATCAATTATGCCTCGGCATAATTGTAGCTGTCGCTACGTGTTGCTGAAATAAGTTAAACATATGCACTTATAAAGACTCGTAGCTTTTCGAAATGATCATCAATGAGTAAATATTTTTTATAAATTTCCATTAATTTTTCAAACAGCTCATATTGTTCCGTCACAAATAAAACTTTTAAAATATTAAGTATATGCAAGGATGCACTCTGTGCTACCAAATAGCAAGGCGTTTCTAACTGACGATAATGTCGGCGCCATTCTTCCACAGACAAGCCGATATGCTGTAATGAATTATTCACATGGAGAGCAATATCCTGCTGAACTGATGCCTCAATCGCAATAAATTGCTCATTACTATAGTTACTCTGTACTAAAGAGGCATGTATTTTTTTATTGGATGCTAGTACATGTTCTTTTAAAAGCAGGAGCCCCTCTTGATAACGCCCCATTTTCACATAATGATCCAGCAATACTGCATACAAGTTTTCTAAAAAATTAAGTTCATAATTTTTAATAATGGCAGGAGGTGTTGGCTTACGATTCGGCAATAAGTCCTTATATTCCAACAGAATCTCTATCGCGTAATTATTAAGTCTTTCATCTTCTAATAAATACTCACCGTAGTGAATAACAGTTTCGTGACTCTGCTCCTGATTCGCTATATGAAACAGAAGATAGGCAATCAAAACTTTTTCTTTCTCTGTCAATGCATACATTGAATAACGCCAATCCGCTTCAAAGGAAGTAATTAGCGCTTTAACGCATCGATAATCCCCTTCCGATAAACGATAGTGCGTTACAATTTGGTAAAGATGTAACTGTTTTTTAGCCAAGCAAGTAGAATTACGATTATCCACATAAGTTATACACTTATCCATAGTACCTCTATAATTATCCACAAAGTTATCCACATGTACACAATTTTTTCTTGCAGATTGCTCAATATGCCCCATCATTTCATGGATAAATGTGAATTGTTCTAATGGTTTGTGGATAAACAGTGAATAAACCTTTTTTATGAAAAGCCAATGCCAAAATTGGGCTTCTTCTTTATAAATCATATGCACAAAATATTCATTTTCAAATTTATATAAAAATATAGTTTGTAGTTCATTAACTGGCATTGTAATTTGCATTCGCTTCCCGAAAATTAGCCAGATTAATCGTTCTAAGTCCATTGTATGCTGTGCAAAAAGCTGCTCAAAAAATGTCTCCTTGCCCTTTTGCGTATAAAAAAAAGCATTGAGACGTTCATTAACAAATTTAGTATCCAAACCATGCTTATTAAAGAAAGTTTGCATATCTGTCGTTACACGACCCCAATATTTTCGTGCAGTTGAAAACGCAATATTCATCGCTGTTTCCTCATTCACTAAAAATAAACTCGGTGAAAGTGCAGTACCTAGAATTTTTGGGTCTGCTAGTGAATCAATCTCTGCTTCTAACCATTTTGAAAGTAATTTTTCAGCACCCTTTTCACCACTTTGTTTATATGTCATGAATAACTGCTCATCACAATCCAACAGCATGCAACTGGAGCCCCCCATCAAATTCAACCAACAAAGATCTTCCCCTATCTTGTAAAATACTTGATTAAACCTTTTAACACTCTTTCTTCAATATAACAAATCTTATCCAACATATGCTAAAGAAATCGTGATCTGCATAAAAGAAATTACAACAAAAGTATTCGTGAAAAATCGACAACTTCAGCTACAACGCATAAAAAAGCCATCTATAAAGATCAAATACCTCATAGATGGGTTAAAAGATAAAATTTGCTGTGTGAGCTCATTTAAAGCCGCAACACTCACAAAGATTTCCTGGATCAATTTTTCACTACATGGATTTCTAACACATTTTTCTGCCACTTGTTAGAATTTATTCCTCACCAAAACAAAGGATACTTCCGCGTTTCGCGTAGATTATTTATCATAAGACCAAAGAATACGATAATGAGAGCACCAATAAGAACGGGCATTACTAGATAGCTCCATCCATAGCCTAAGTGTATTCTAAGCTTGTTCCATTATAACACTACTAAAGAGAATTCAATTTCAAAATGTAAAATTTTAGACACAAAATCAAATATACCAACACAAAAAAGCAAACTATGAAATATTTTAGTTTGCTTTCTTTCTGAGCTTTTCAGTAGCCTTTAATCATATTGTTTTTTCACTGGCTTATAAATTTTCGCCTTTTTTAGTATTGTTTTAGGTACTTGGAATGTTGCTGTTACAACTCCTGGATGACGACCAATTTCAATCGATCCTGTAATCGTCGCTCGATTCATAACCTCTGGCTCGCTCATCTCAAAAAGCCTTGCAGCACGGCTTATTGCATTAGTTGTTGCTTCATTTAATGTTGTTCCAGAGCCAACAATTGATACAGGGAATACTTCCTCCACTTGTTTAACGCCGAATTCCTCAGCAAGCTCCCGTGCACGACGTTTTTCTTCCTTTGTAAATGGTTTAGCCGTATAAGGCAAATCCTCTGTATTTGGCAATAAAATAGGGCCATCCAAAGCTACTTTTTTCAACACACTTACCTGAAGTTGAACAATACCAGCAACATCCGTTGTATGTCCTGCAATTTCTCCGTCCCCTTGCATTGCGTGCATATCACCAATATACACACCGCCCCCCGGAACCTTTACTGGGCAAATTATTGTTGCACCCTCACGAACACGGCTTATATCCATATGTCCATCTGTACTATGTGTATCTAATTCAGTCTGTGTAAATGCATATTCATGTGGCGCACCGATTAAAAACGAACCAAAATCACCAGCATTATGCGAGTCTGGCATCGCCTTTGAAGGTGTCGTTCCAAGCTGCCCTAGAAATGGTCGCATTCTTGCCATAACACCAATCAAATCACTTGGTGCTAATGCAACCACAGGATTTTGCACAGATTTTTCAGGTGTACGCATATAATTTTTAGCATCAAGTGCAATACGGCGAGCCCCTTCTCGCCCAACAGTCACACCAATATTACCTTTATGATCTAACGCCATAGTATAGCCATTCGTCATGTTAAAAGGTGATGTTTCTGTATCACATGTCGAACAGCGAATGGCCTGTCGACCTATTCCTTTGACAACTGTATTAGGATGAAGCTTACCACAACCTGGACATTTTACGGATACGAATGGATCCCCAATGAATCGGTCCAAAATTGCCTCATCGTGTCCAGATGCTGTTGCTATTGATGTTACCTGTATTGATTTAATCTTGATAACAATGGCATCCCCTACCTCTGCCCCTTCTACAAATACGGGCTTTGTTACTTCATGCCCACCACGAATCGTTGGTGTTAGCATCGGTCCCCAACAGCCTGGCGTCGTATTAGCAATAATTGTTCCACCGTCTTTGACAGGTCCAAGCATTTTCTGCTGTGGATCTAAAACACCGTCTATGTACTCATTTACGAATAACGTTTCGACGGCTTGCGGCTGCTGTACAAGATCTTCACTTGGCATTCCTTCTGTTTCTAGCACTTGCAATTCGCTTGTCATTTCTTTCGTCACGCTCCTAGGTTTTATTTTATGTATACGGATTTTTTTTGATCAATTATGCCTCGGCATAATTGTAGCTGACGCTTTGCTTTCGCTACAGAAAACATTTGCCGCTGTCTCGCAGATAAATTGCCACAGGACGTGGCCGCTGAAAGAAGTTAATTTTAATTTCAACTCTTTATATAAATTTTTGTAGTGATTTGTCGATTGTAAAGCTTAATTTCGACATCAAGTTTGATAGTTCCTGCCATTTCGAGGAAAATGTCAGTAATCGTATGTATGAAATAATTAAAGTAGCGTTGCATCTTTTTCAATGCATTTTTTATATGGATAAATGCATGATTTTTGTCCAATAAAATGGCTATTGAACACATGGAAAATTATGACGTTTTATTTGTGTGTTTTCAACCATTTATACAAAAAAAAAGCACAGACTCGTACAAATGCATTGTAAAAGTCAGCACTTTTATTTTGTAATAAACATTCATCTCTTTGTAAGTATGGTCATTCTTAGTACTATAAAAATGAGTGTAATTGTTAGTAAAATGGCTAAAACAATATTGAATGTATTAGGTGGACCGAGAGCTATATAAAGTAATTTATCAAAAGTAGGTATCCCTAGCCATTTGAATATACCAGGAAGCACCAATATTCCACATAAGATTCCTAAAATCATCGGTGTCCAATACTTCCGAGCCAATACTTTCATCCCCTTCTGTTTATTTTGATATCACTGCGTTATATCCTCATTAGTTAGACGATATTTTTTAAAGTCACTTATGAATTTGATGTATTAATCGAATTTTCAGTTTTATTATATTGTATTTCTACATTAAGCTAGATGATACCTGCCATCTCGAAAAAAAGATTGCTAATAATCAAAACAGCGTGTATTTCTCAGAGTAATAAAAATCGCTCCAGTAATCAGTGGTCGAAAGCTGGAACTAATTAGTGATTTAATTGCTACATAATAATTTCTCCATATACTATTTAAAAATGACGTATATAAAGTATTATTTTTTTCCCTTTATAGGTAATTGATTGGTTAACTTCTTTATATTTTTAATTCAAGTAATGTCTCAATTCCTTTTTTAAGCAAGTTTCATTTATAATGAGTCACATAAAGTGGTTATAAAGAATCTTTTTTGAGATGGTAAGAAAAGATTTATCGCGCTACTGCTAAACCGTTTAACTATACGCTATTCTCAAAATGGCGATTTACAATAATAAAGAGGAAAGGACGTGTGAACATGCAAGAACCAACTATTCTAGTGGTGGATGATGAGGCAGATTTAGCAAACCTTCTAAAAGTCAGTCTACAAAAAGAAGGTTATAAGCAAATTCATACAGCTGGTTCCATTCAAGAAGCTTGGACGAGCTTTCAACAAACACAACCCGATATTGTACTTCTTGATGTGATGCTTCCTGATGGTGAGGGCTATGATTTATGTCGACGTATTCGAGAAGTGTCGCATGTGCCGGTGCTTTTCATGTCAGCGAAAAATGAGGAAATTGATAAAATTTTAGGACTTGCGATCGGAGGAGACGATTATATTACGAAACCTTTTAGTCCTAAAGAGGTCGCTTACCGTGTGAAGGCACAGCTTCGCAGAGCTGGTTATCAGACACAGGAATCAGCACCAGTAACTTCCGCGAAGTCGATTCCAGTTGGTCCATTCTTGCTTAATGGGGATGAAACGGAAGTACATAAAGACGGCATTTTATTAGAGCTAACGGCGAAGGAAATCGGCTTGATGGCTTGCTTTATGAACAATCCTAATCGAATTTTAAGTAAAGAAACTCTGTTTGAACGTGTATGGGGAGAGGACTTTTTCGGCTCAGACAATACCGTGATGGTGCATATTCGACGTCTCCGTGAAAAGGTTGAAAAAGATGCATCAAAACCTGTGTATATTACAACTGTAAAAGGGCTTGGCTATAAATTTGTCGTTCCAAAAGAGGAGCAAGTATGAAATGGAAATTAACAGCTAGATTCCTTCTGTCTGTGCTGTCTATTGTAATTATTGTTATTTTCGTCAATACGGCCATTCTAATCGGGCTCCTCTCTTATCAGCTAGCAAGGGATTATGATCGGGGAATTGCAAATACAGAAGAAAACTTTGTCAGGGACTTCCAGAAGTATATTGAAATCAGTAATGGTACGCCATCAGTAAGTGAAGAGGGGCTTCAACACTTACATCAGCGAAATGCTTGGATTCAATTGCTTGATGTTAATGGTCAGGTCCTTGAATCTCATAATGCACCAGATAAGGCTCAGTCGCATTATGCACCCATCGACTTAATTCAAGTATATAAATATAAAGAATTTGACGCTAATACTACGGTGTATATAGGCAGTAAGGATGCTGTTAGTTATCTCGTTGGTATTAAGGGTAGCGATACTACAAGATTAGTCATGCATTTTTCTGGCTCATCAGTATTACAGTTTATTGGCAAGTTTGGGTTATTCATCGTTATTGCCGACTTATTAGTAGCTACACTAGTTGGATGGCTTTTCGGTCGTACGTTGACCAAACCTCTACATGCAATAATCGAACGGATTCGTCATTTAAAGAATCATGAGCATATGCCTAATAAAATGCCTGGTGGTGTTTACAAACCAGTTTTTGAAAATTTAAATGAAGTATCGAGAGAGCTTGCTGCACATGAGCAGGAACGTAAAAGATTAGAGATGATGCGCGAGGAATGGATCAGTAATGTCTCACACGATATGAAAACACCCCTTGCCTCGATTCGTGGTTATGCGGAGCTACTAAATGATGAAAAATCGACTCCTTATGAACAAACGGAATATGCTCAGATTATCGAAAAACAATCTTTGCATATGCAAAATTTACTGGATGATTTAAATTTAACTATGCGCTTAAGACATCAGCAGCTTC
The DNA here is from genome assembly GCF_056394365.1 of Lysinibacillus sp. 10T31. Taxonomy (NCBI): domain Bacteria; kingdom Bacillati; phylum Bacillota; class Bacilli; order Caryophanales; family Bacillaceae; genus Lysinibacillus; species Lysinibacillus sp. 10T31. The sequence continues at coordinate 56,576 of NZ_JBFTHS010000016.1, read as the reverse complement.
CATTAAGTTTAACCGAGGTAAATATGGTGCAATTTATTCGTGAAATCGTTATTGATACACTTAATACACCACAATATGAGCAAGCCAATATTGAATTTAATGCAACTAAAGATGTCATCAAGCATCACATTGACAAACACTTTATGCGACGAGCCGTGATGAATTTTTTACACAATGCATTGCTTCATAATTCTTCTGATGTTTCAGTAAATGTTCTTGTTGATGATCATTCTATTACAATTTCTGATAACGGTAACGGCATTGCTGCAGAAGACCTAGAACATATTTTTGAACGCTATTATCGAGGTACAAATACTGAGCAAACACATGGTACTGGGTTAGGTACTGCTATTGCTAGAGATATTATTGAAGCGCACGGAGGAACTGTAACTATTTCCTCTGAAGAACAACAAGGTACAACTGTCAGCATTCAATTACAAGAAGGAAAAAAGGAGTAGCCCGATATGGGACTACTCCTTTTTCTTATTTCTTCATTAGCTCCTGTACTTTTTTAGGTAGCTCACTGAATTTTACTTCATCATATGATGTAACTTCCGTTTCTTTTTTTACATAAAGCTTCATGTATGCATCGTGGCGTAAATTTTTATGAGCTGAAAACTTTAATGTTTGCTCTTTACCGTTTTCGTCATAAGCAGGTATCTCGTACCAATACATTTTCATAATTTCTCCACTATCTAGCTTATACTCCTCTACTTCACCATCAGTAGTGATATGAACATAGTATGCTTCTTTATTTAAACGGTTAAAATCAACGGTCATCAGAACAACAAGTCCTGCTACGAACAATAAGAACAATGCTCCTATACCTAAGAAAACCTTTTTCATATTAATTCCCCTGTCTAATAATTTTATAGAATGAACGAACTGTAAAGATATAATACACGCCGTAAATGGCTGAATACGCAATCATCCACAGTATTACTGGTTTAGTTATATCCATACTAAATAGCTGTGAAAAGGCTAGTAGCGCAAATGCACTATGGACGATGCCGACAACGAGTGGTGCACTAAAGATAACGGCAACCTGTCCTGCAACTGTTTTTAATATTTGCTTTTTGTTAACACCGATTTTATTTAAAATTGCATATTTAGGCTGATCTTCCTCTGCCTCTGTTAAAACTTTAAAGTAAATAATACTTCCTGTTGCTGCTAAAAATACTAATCCTAAAAAGCTTCCTACAAACAATAGTGATCCTACAGTAGCTAAACTATCCTCATAGCTTTGCGGAACACTTGAAAACCCTTCTTGCTGTTCAGTAGATAGTTGATTGTAAATTTCCTTTGAAATAGCCTGTTGCTTTAAGTCATTATCCATACCAACTACCTGCATTTTAACACCTTCTGCATTTGTTGCAGCGAACACTTTATCATTAACAACGAGTACTGTCCCAGCTGGAATAAAGTTTAATACACTCTCTTTGTACATTTTATCAACATGGAATGATTCCCCGTTCGCCAATTTAAACTCTTCACCCGTAAAATCATGTGAAAAACGTTCATCGAAGCTTGCATCAAGTAAAACTGTTGAACCATTAGCAATGTGCAGTTCTTCATCTTTCCCCTGCAATTTTGCTAGACGATTATAGTCAGATTCCTTTAATAATGTATATTCAAAAAAAGAAAATTCATTATCCACGCGTAAATTTTTCACAGAAAGCGATTCGTTGTATAAGACGTCTTCTTGAGAGAATTTTACCGTATCGCCCTTCCACATAAATGTATTAGGTAGCGCTTGACGTACACTGGCTTCAGCATTGTAGTACATTCCGAAAACGCCGCCACCTGCTGTGATCGTTGTCGCACTTAAAATAGCGATGATTGAAAGAGATTTAGCATTTGCTCGAATACGGTACAATAATTGTGATACACCAATTAGATTCAAGCCTTTCCATGACCAAGAAGTTGCTTTTTTCAACGCGGTCAATACAAATACGCTAACACTATGGAATAATAGATATGTCCCTGCAATTGTTACACCTATAACCATTAGTGGAGTACCTAGTACAGTGAAAAATCTCCAAATATTACTCGTAAAGATATCCGAAGACGCTGTATAATAACCAAATGCAAGTAGCGCTGTCCCAAGAATAGCTGTTAAAATCGATGCACGTGGAATTTTCTCTCCTTGCTTCTCTGCATGGAACAGGTCTATCAATTTAAATTGATAGATGACACGATAGCCCTGTAAAGATGTGAATAAAAATAGTAGCGTAAAAATTCCTGCTGTATTTACTAGAGCCTCAGTAGAAAATGTTAAACTTCCTGCAACCTCATAGCCCATCAAACGTACTAAAATCATTAATAATCCTTGTGACATAAAGAATCCAAGAACAATTCCTAATACTAGAGAAACAAAACCGATCACTAAATTCTCAAAAAAGAGCATTAAGCCAATTTTCTGCTTACGCACACCTAGTAGCGAGTAAAGTGCTACTTCCTTTTTTCGTTTTTTCATAAAAAACGAATTGGAATACGCCATAAAGATGACGATAAAGAATAATAATACAACGGATGATCCACTCATCAAGCCTTTAATTTGCCGTGAAAATTGTTGTGAGGCTAAAATATCATCATTATATTTTAATGTCACAAACGTAAAGTAGATAACGATACTAAAGACCATCGAAGCGATATATAAAAAGTAGTTCGACAAATTACGCTGAATATTTTTACGCGCTAAACTAAATAACGTCATTTACTCCACCCCCGATGCCAGCAAGCACCTGTAAAATCTCTTGGAAAAACTGCTTTCTCGTTTGAATACCACGATGAATTTCCTTAGAAAGCTGTCCATCCTGAATGAATAAAATACGCTGGCAGAAGCTTGCTGCGAATGCATCATGCGTAACCATCATAATAGTGGCCGCTTGAGAATTATTCAGATCACTTAAACTTTCAAGTAAGTCTGTTGCTGATTTTGAATCAAGAGCACCCGTCGGCTCATCCGCAAAAATTAATTTCGGCTCTGTAACTAATGCACGTGATGATGCTGTACGTTGTTTTTGCCCACCTGAAATTTGATATGGATATTTATCGAGTAACTCTTTTATCCCAAACAGTGTAGCTATACGTTCTACCTTTGCGTTAATTGCCTTTGTTGGCACTTTGGCAATCGCAAGCGGCAGTACGATATTTTCTCGAACTGTTAAAGAATCGAGTAAGTTATAGTCTTGGAAGATAAAACCTAAATTGTCGCGACGAAAATCTGCTAACTCTGCATCCTTCATGCGCGCTAAGTTTGTATCACCAATAATGATTTCACCAGTCGTCGGTGTATCAATTGTCGCTAACACATTTAGTAGCGTCGATTTCCCAGCCCCTGAAGGCCCCATTACACCAACAAACTCTCCTTTTTCTACTTCAAATGATATATTCGATAGCGCTGTAAATGTATTTGCGCCTTTGCCGTAAGTTTTTTCTACATTTTGTACCTTTAATAATGGCGTCATAAACGCTCACCTCTTCTTTCTGACTTTAGTATACGACCCCAAACTTACAACAAAATTGTCGCAAGCTTACAACAACCTTAAATCGTAGGCATAACGAGGGGGTGATTTCCGTTTCGACTGAAGTCGCCCAGTCTCCGCTCCAATCAACCTATCCACATGACATACGTTTTAACAAAATGCCATCCAACTTTTTAGTTTTATCGAAACACTTTTGGGATTTATCGACCAACTTTTGAATTTTATCTACCAACTTTCACGTTTTATCTACCAACTTTTGAATTTTATCTACTAACTTTCACGTTTTATCTACCATCTTCTGAATTTTATCGACATCTACCTTTCAACGAGCAAAAAAAAGGATTCACACACAAAACTGTGCGTGAATCCTCTTACTTTTCTCTACTGCAATCAACTTATCTACATGACATACGTTTTAACAAAATGCCATCCAACTTTTGAATCTTATCGGAACACTTTTGAGATTTATCTACCAACTTTTGAATTTTATCTACTAACTTTCATGTTTTATCACCCAACTTCTGAATTTTATCGACATCTACCTTTCAACGAGCAAAAAAAAGGATTCACACACAAACTTGTGCGTGAATCCTTCCTCTATCTTTATTATGCTAATGCTTTTTTTATATCATCCTCAAAGCTACTTGGTTTATCAGCTGATCCATAGCGTCCAACGACTTCACCATTACAATTCACAAGGAATTTTGTGAAATTCCACTTTATACTGTTGCCGAGAAAGCCTTTTGAATGAGATGTCAAATGCTCAAAGATAGGGTGTGCATCTTTACCATTGACCTTTACTATTTCATGCATCGGGAACGTCACCCCATATGTCAAACGACATTGTGATGCCGCTTCCTCAGCAGTCGCTACCTCTTGCTTAAACTGATTTGATGGGAAGCCAAGAACAACAAGGCCTTCATCCTGATACTTTTTATATAGATCTTCTAATTCTTCAAACTGCGGTGTAAAACCACATTTGGAAGCCGTATTAACAATCAACATTGCCTTACCCTTATAACGATCTAAGCTATATTCAGTACCATCTTCTAGAGCAACTTGAATGTCGTAAATGCTCATTTCTAATAACCTCCTATGTTATAAACGCGCATTTTTTCTGGCAATCTGCTGTAGAGGATCCCAAACACCATTGAATGGAGGCGCGTAGGCTAAATCTAAATCTAGTAAATCTGGTAATGTCATTTTATTGTATAAGGCTGTTGCAAACACATCGATCCGTTTATCAACACCTGCAGGTCCTACAATTTGTGCTCCTAAAAGCTGTTGATCTCGTTTACGAACAACAATTTTAATAAACATCCGTTGAGCACCTGGGTAATAACCTGCAATATGGCGGGCAGATAATTTAAAGGCCTCATATTCAAAGCCTAGCTCTTTAGCCTCGCGCTCATTAATACCTGTCGTAGCGATCGTTAAATTGAAAAACTTTAAGATTGAAGTACCCACAATACCACTAAACGGCGCAGACTTGCCTGACATATTGAGTCCTGCTAAACGACCTTGCTTATTAGCTGTCGTGCCAAGAGGTACATAATCTAAACGTTCTTTCACAATATTAAAATGCGTTGCACAATCTCCTGCAGCATAAATATTTTCAACAGATGTCTCTAAATGTCGATTGACGATGACTGCACCATTTTTAGCTAGTGCTATGCCTGTTCCCTCTAAAAATTGTGTATTCGGTTTAATTCCAACGGCCATAATGACTAAATCTGTTTCAAATGTGCCATTGTCCGTAATAACACGTTCAACACGGTGATTGCCCTCAAATGCCTCTACATTTGTATTTAACACAAGCTCGATGTCATTCTTTTTTGCTTCCTCATGAATATGTTGTGCAAGCTCTTCATCTAGAGTTCTTGCAACATAGCTACCTCGTTGAATTAATCTTACTTTTTTGCCGCAAGCATGGATCGTCTCGGCCATTTCTAGCCCAATATAGCCTGCACCTATAATTGTTACATTTTCTATAGCTGGCGTTAAATCGGCTAGTAAATCCTCTAGCTGAGGTATTGTTTTCACAGAGTGTATACCCGTTAAACCAGAACCCTTCTCCACTGGCATAACAGGATCCGCACCTGTTGCAATAAGTAACTTATCATATGGAATTTCAAATGATTCCCCAGACGACTGCGTTCCAAAAACAAGCTTCTTGTCTACATCAATTCCGTTAACCTCATGACCCACACGGGCATCAATACGATACTTATCACGAAACGTTTCTACATCTCTTGCTATAAGACGCTTTGTCGATGAAATACGCCCATCTACAACATAGGGCAAACCACACTGCCCATATGAATAAATAAATCCACGTTCTACAGATGTAATCTCTGCTCCTGGTACATTTCGATATATTTCCATTGCTGCTGACATTCCGGCAGCATCTCCTCCGATGATTACGTACTTCATCCAACAATCCCCCTTATTTTTTTCTCGTTGCTAGTAAGCCTGCGTAATAGTCCATAAATAAACGGCGTCTGCCTCCACTTAGGATGACACGTATTACATGAATAGCAATAACCATCGTTAGAACAAAATTCGCTATAAAGGCTAGTAATGTAATGACAATTTGTAGTACATAATATGGTGAATCCATATCTAATTGAATATGGCCTAAAGTTGTTATCATTTTCGAAGTACATACTACTACGAGAATAGCAACACAACGGCGCCAAGATTGACTTACAATACTTTTGCCGTTTTCACTGACCATTGTAAAACGCATAAATTTCATCCCTAATGTTGCCCCATTTGTAAAGCTTGGAACAACACCAAATAGCAACATATACAAAGCAATTTTTACTAAAAACTCGAACATACCACTATAGCCTGTTACGCCACCAACGAAGAACAAAATGAACTGTGCGATAATTAAATCTATTGCTAGTGCTAACAAAATAGATAATGGCTTGACGATATCTTTTTCTACCATTTCTGCTGCTTTAGCCGCTACCTCTTCATGCGAAGGAAACAGCGCCCACACAACAGGAGCTAAAAAGAACCCTAATAGTGCACCAACACTATTAAGCATTAAATCATCCACATCAAAAATTCGATACGCACAATTAAAGATGCCATAAATCCCTGTAAATTGGGTTACCTCATAAAACAATGTTAACAAAAAGCTAAATAGAAATGCACGCTTCCAGCACTCCCTTTTTTTAAGAAAATAACGCAAGTATACACCAAATGGCATGAGCAGTAAGAAATTATAGAACGCCTGGAAAAAAGCAGGCTTTCTTGGTATATACATCCACGTTGCTGGATCCGTCAGAACAATCCTACTATCCTTTAAAATATCAGTGACAAATTGAAAAGGATGTAAATTATAATGGACTGTATCTGGAGCTTGCAAAGAGCAAGTATCACGTGTTTCTGGGAAAGGCAGTAAAACTAAGCATAATGCCGATAAAAAGTAAAAAATAAATGAGAACATTATAATGGTTTTGGATACAGATAAGTAGCCATATTTCCGATACGTATAAATAAGCCAAGGTACAAATAGTACAAAGGATGAGAAAATTGTTATTAAAAAAGCTACCATAATAGAATGTGTATAAACTGACATAAAACACCTCTTCGTTTAAAAATCGGCTCTTCACCATAACTTGGGGAGATTTCCGTTCCTACTGGGCGCTTTGTTGCTGACGCTTCGCTTTCGCACAGATAAAACATTTGTCGCTGACGCTTCGCTTTCGCACAGATAAAACATTTGTCGCTGACGCTTCGCTTTCGCRCAGATAAAACATTTGTCGCTGACGCTGTCGCTTTCGCGCAGAGCAAAGCTTCCTGAGGGCGGTGCGTCCGATGAGCCGCTTCAGTGATAAACTTAAAAATAATCTTAAACTTAGTTTAGCACTTGAACACAACACGAATATTTCACCAATCTTAAATAATCCTTAATTAGTGATGTAACGTTAAAATTCCGCGTAGACTCCCAGGAGACAAACAAGAGTACACCAATGTAGCTCGTGCCTGCCTACGGGAAGAAAAGCGGAATTTTATCAAATAAAAAATATTAATTTTTGTTGGAAAGGCTTTTACGCGAGCATACTATGCTTTTGCGATTTCCTCTTTGCAGAATGCTAAAATTTCCTCTAGCTCTTCATCCTCTAATGCAAAGTCTAAATATTCGCCTTCGGCTTTTTCCATGATGAAGTAATTTAAAATAAATGACTCTTCACCTTTTTCAGCAATTAGTACACGAATCTCAATTCCTGCTTCGTGATAAAGCTCATCTTCTTCATCAATCTCTACATCTAAAATAAATTCGTAGCGCTTGCCTTCAATAATGTTTGTTGGGTCTAAAATTTCTTCCATTGAGAATTGTGTAATTTCCATTGTACGATCTCCTTTAAGTTAACCTGTTCTTATATATATTAAATCAAATTCAGCATGGGTCAAATAGAAAACTCATATACACTTGAAAGTAATTATGCCACAATGAAATGGAACTAATTGAGAGACGTGATTCTCTTAAGGATACTCTACATAAAAGGAGGATTTTTCTTGAAAGAACTACTATATTATCAAGATGTTATGCTGCGTGAATTTAATGCAACAGTTGTCAATAAAGGAACCGATATAGATGGTCGTAACTACGTGGTGCTATCAAATACTGCATTTTATCCAACAGGAGGCGGACAACCTCATGACACAGGTACTTTAAATGATATCGAAGTCATCGATGTTGAGAAAATTAATGATGAAATTCGTCATTATATTCAAGGCGACTCTTCAAATTTAGCTGGAGAAGTGCATGGTAAATTGAATTGGCAACGACGCTTTGATCATATGCAGCAGCATGCTGGTCAACATATTTTAACAGCGGCTTTTGTTGAGCTTTTTGATGCACCAACTGTTAGCTTCCATTTAGGTAGTGAGCAGGTCACAATTGATATTGCCGTAGATGCTCTAACGGAAGAACAGCTTGTGGCCGCGGAAGCCCGCGCCTATGAAATTATTTTAGAGAATCGTCCAATTGAAACGAAATGGATTACAGAAACAGAACTTGAGAACTATAGCCTACGTAAAGAGGTAGCCGTCACAGGAGATATTCGACTTGTTATTATTCCTGATTTTGATTACAACGGTTGTGGTGGTACCCATCCAACATCTACAGGACAAGTAAGTGCGATAAAAATCCTTGGCACAGAAAAAATGAAGGGCAATATTCGTGTCTCATTTGTCTGTGGTCATCGAGTTTTAACGGAGCTTGCCATGCGAAAGAAAGTATTAGCTGACGTTGCAAGACAATTGAGTGTACCTGAAGCTGAAGCAGCTACAGCACTTACAAAAGTCTTAACAATACAGAAAAATACAGAAAAAGCACTCGTGGCAGCCAAAGAGGAGCTACTAAATTATGAAGCAAAAGCGCTAGTTTCTAGTAATGAACGTATTATTACTGCAGCCTTTACTCAGCGTACTATGCAAGAGCTTCAAAAATTAGCAAGAACTATTGTCGCTGAGCAGACAGAATCGATCGTTTTACTCGTTTCAGAAAACGAAGACAAGCTTCAGTTTGTCGCAGCACGTGGTGCAAAAGTTGAGAAAAGTATGAAGGACATTGCTGCAAAAGCATTGCCACTCGTTAACGGAAAAGGCGGCGGCAGTGATCAGATGGTACAAGGCGGTGGCGAGCGTATTATTTCTACCGAGCAACTATTTGAAGCTATGCAAGAAGTACTTAAATAACTAGCCTTTTCGATGATAGGAGCTCCTCATTACTTGGGAAGCTCCTTTATTCATTTATGCACATCATCACTTGCTGAACATTCTATTACCACTGTCTCCCCCATCGATGATTATCCACAGACATTTGCTCAGCTGTAGTAATCGTTCTCTTAGCACTTTCGTTTATCCACACATTACCCACAAATAACACACAACTTATCCACAATCCATCTCGATTACATCAGATTGATTCCCCAGTTGGATTAAATTAAAAATTTTTCCAGAGATACCTGATTATAATTTACTTTTTTTGCTGATTATAAAAAATAGAATAGTTTCTATACATTTTGAGGGGAGGATTTCTATGAGTCCTGAAAAAGATATTTCACGTCGTAATTTTTTAAAAACAACAGGGATCGCGGCAGGTACATTAGTCGGCGGTGGATTAATAGGTGGCCTTGTAGGCTATAACATGCCTGGTAAAGGAACTGCCACGCTAGATCATGGTCAGCATGGAACTGCTACTGAAGAGACTGGCTCGCCAAAAGCCAAAATGTTTTTTATGAATCAAAGAGATTTTAATATTTTAGCAAATGCTACTGAACGTATTTTCCCTGAGGATGATTTAGGTCCAGGGGCAAAGGGCTTAGATGTGCCTTACTTTATCGACTATCAGTTAGCAGGGCAATATGGCAGTAATTCTAAAGAATATATGCATGGACCATTCGGTGAGGGTGCTCCAACACAAGGTTATCAGAGTCGTTTAACGCGTGCGGAGATTTTTAAGCAAGGTGTTCAAAAGTTAGAGTCGGAAGCACAGAATCGCTATAAAAAGAGCTTTAACGATATTGATGGTAAGCAAATGGATGAAATTTTAACTGCCTTCCAGAAAGGTGACGTGCAAATGAGTGGTGTCACATCTGCTTTCTTCTTTAATTTATTACGTGCAGCGACATTAGAAGGTGCTTATTCTGACCCAATATATGGTGGAAATCGTAATATGGATGGCTGGCGTATGAAAGGCTTCCCTGGTCATCAAATGGCGTATATTTCTCAAATCGAAGAACCGAAATTCCAAAAAATCGAGCCTAATTCATTAGGTAGTCACTAATATAAGGGGGTCAGAAAAATGGCAACAACATTACCTGGTGTAGACGTTGTAACAGTCGGAGTAGGTTGGACCGGCGGCATTGTCGCTGCAGAGTGCTCGAAGGCAGGCCTTAAGGTCGTTGGTTTAGAACGCGGACAAAAGCGTGGCACAGAAGATTATCTGACTATCCATGACGAGTATCGTTATGCAATTCGTTACGATATCATGCAAAATCTTTCTAAGGAAACAGTAAGCTTCCGTAATAATCGCAATATGAAAGCATTGCCTATGCGTCAGCTCGGTTCCTTTCTACTTGGTGAAGGGCTTGGAGGCTCTGGTACACACTGGAACGGTATGACGTATCGCTTTTTACCATATGATTTTCAAATTAAAACATTGACAGATAAACGTTATGGTGCGAATAAACTTGGACCTGAATATTTATTACAGGATTGGGGATTAACATACGATGAACTTGAGCCCTATTTCGATAAATTCGAAAAAACGGCAGGTATTTCTGGAGATGACAAAAATCCATTTAGCGGAAAACGTTCAAACCCTTATCCGACTGGGCCTATGAAAATGACACCAATGCTTACGCAATTTGAAACAGCTGCAAAAAAATTAAAATTATCACCTTACATGGTTCCATCTGCAAACTTATCAGAAGTTTATAAGAACCCTGACGGTGAAACGATTAATGCTTGTCAATATTGCGGCTTCTGTGAGCGCTTTGGTTGTGAATATGGCGCTAAATCATCTGCGGAGGTTACTGTTGTTCCTACTGCAGTAAAAACAGGTAACTTTGACTTACGCTATAATTCCAATGTTGTTGAAATCTTAAAGAAAGGCAATAAAGTAACTGGTGTCCGATATATCGATACGATATCTGGTGAAGAATTTATTCAACCAGCAAACGCTGTTGTACTTACTAGTTATGTCTTTAATAATGCCAAACTATTGATGGTCTCTAACATTGGGGAGCGATATGATCCAGCTACTGGAAAAGGGACACTTGGAAGAAACTATTGCTATCAAATACTACCTGGAGCAGCAGGTTTCTTCGATGAGCAGTATAACACCTTTATGGGTGCAGGTTCACTCGGTGTGAGTTTAGATGACTATAATGGTGATAATTTCGACCATAGTGACTTAGATTTTATTCACGGTGGAAATATAGCTCTAACACAAACAGGTGCACGCCCTATCGGCTCGAACCCAACACCTCCTGATACGCCAACATGGGGAGCAGAATTTAAAAAGCAATCTATTCATTACTATACACGCTCATTCGGGATTGGTGCACAGGGTGCTTCAATGCCACATAAAGAAAATTATTTGTCTCTTGATTCTACTTATAAAGATGCTTACGGCTTACCTCTAATGCAGTTAACGTACAACTTTACGGATCAGGATCGTGCACTTCATAAATATATTTCAGCACGTGCAGCTGACATTATGAAAGAAATGGGCGCCAAAACTGTTGTCCCTAATGCTGAAATTACTGATTACAATATTGTACCGTATCAAACAACCCATAATACAGGCGGAACAGTTATGAGCTTAAAGCCTGAGAATGGCGTTGTGAATAACTACATGCAGCATTGGAATGCAGAAAACCTTTTTGCTGTGAGTGCCGGAAACTTTGCACACAATAGTGGCTATAATCCAACAGGTACTTTAGGGGCGCTAGCCTATCGCTGTGCAGAGGGTGTTGTGAAATATAGCAAATCAGGTGGTTCATTAGTATAACTTCTTTCAGCTGGTGTTTAGACACCCGCTGAAATAGAGGAACTCAGTCTAAGAACGCCACGCCCTGTGGCAATTTATCTGTGCGAAAGCGAAGCGACAGCAACAAATGTTTTCTGCGCGAAAGCGACGCGTCAGCAACAATTATGCCGAGGCATAACTGATAGTAAACATTTTATTAAAAGGAGGCAAGACTATGGGAGGTCTTGGAGCAATTGGATTACCTGGGTTAATCATCATTTTAGTAATTGTTTTAATCGTGTTTGGTCCGAAAAAATTGCCTGAAATCGGCGGCGCAGTCGGTAAAACATTTGCAGAGTTTAAAAAGTCCACGAAGGGGCTTATTGATGATGAGGATGATCCAGCGAAAAAAGAAGAAAAAAAATCTGACGTTTCGTAGGAGGTTGTCCTATGGATCCATATGAAGAAGGAAAAAGAAAATATTTAAGTCCACTTGATAAGAAAGAAGCTGAGCCTCTCACCCCTGTGGAGGCTTTTGTTGAAGTTCCAGTAGAGACAATTGAACAGGATGTGGTAGCTGATGAACCACTTTTCCCAATTGCATCATTACTTGAACATCTTACTGAACTGCGAAAACAAATTATTAAAGGGCTTTTCGTATTTATTTTATTTTTTATTATTGTATTCTCTACCATTAATATTTGGTTTCCTTATGTAACACGAGGACATTCACTAATTATTTTAGGGCCATTAGATGTTGTCAAATTTTATATGACGATTTCCACAACACTAGCATTCGGGCTATCAATGCCATTTTTAGTTCATTTTTTATGGAGCTTCGTAAAGCCAGGTTTAAAAGAAGAAGAAAGCCGTTTCCTCGGTCTTTATGCACCTGTCATGCTTATACTCTTTTTATTAGGCGTAGCTTTCGGTTACTTTGTTGTTAATCCGCTTAGCTACTCATTTTTAGTAAGTGTAGGAGCAACTAATTTTGATGTTATGGTATCCGCAAATGAATACATGCATTTTTTAGTGATGACAACTATACCACTCGGACTGCTCTTTGAATTACCAATCGTAGCCCTCTTTTTATCGTCCATTGGTGTACTAACGGCTGAATCCATGAAAAAAATACGAGGCTGGTCTTATATTGGGATGGGCGTTGGTTCTGCTGTAATTACACCACCCGATTTTATTAGTCAGCTACTCGTCTTAATTCCAATGATTATTTTATATGAAATAAGTATCTATCTTGTTAAACGTATAGAGCGTAAACAAATAGAAAGCACTGCGTAGCAAAGACGCAGTGCTTATTTTTTCTTTAATTCCATTACAAGAATCTCTGGTGGATTAAAAATTCGAATAGGTACTGTACTATTACCTAACCCTCTACTAACAGCCATAGTTGTTGTTCCTTCCTCAACAACGCCTGCCGTATATTTTGGGAATATTCCCTGTCCTCGTGCGAAAAGACCGCCAATACCAGGAATTCGAACTTGTCCGCCATGTGCATGTCCTGCAAATACTAAATCAATTCCAAACTCCACATACGTATTAAACACTTCTGGTCGATGCGCTAGTAAAATCGTTAATACATTGGGTGGAACATTTTTTGTTGCTATCTTTAGCATTTCTTTCGTTGTTCTACCCGATAACGGATCTTCTATGCCAACAATCGCCAAGCGCTCCCCGTCGCGCTCAATGATGGTCGATTCATTGGACAATACATGCACACCTAACGATGATAGCTCCTCATAAATTACATTCACTTTATTCGTCGCTACTTCATGGTTTCCTAGTACATAATAGACATCCGCTAATTTAACTAATCCTCTAACAGCCTGCAAGCTTCGCTCCAAATCATACCGATTACTATCAACTAAATCACCTGTAATAAAAATCAGGTCAGGATTTGTTGTCTTCACCTTTGCTATGAGTTTCTCTTGATGCTCGCCAAAGAGTGCATCCTGTAAATCTGTTATTTGCGTAATGCGTAGCCCATCAAAGCTGGCAGGCACTTTTTCTGACTCGAATTCATACTTGCTTACAACCAGCCAGTGATTGTTTACGTACAAAAAAATGACTATAAAAACAAGAAAAAAAGCTACATATAATAATTTTTTCAATCGCAATCGCTCACCCTAGGCTACTTATTCATCAGATCAATTTCGCCTTGGCGTCATTGCGTCCGGATTTTGAATTGTGCCTGCACAATTCATTCCTTTAAAAATCCGTGACATCCGCCGGAGGCTTTTATCTTTATTCAGTAGGGGTTTGGATATCCACTGAAAAGGAACACATACACATTCATCTCATCACCTTCAAAGGTGGGAGCTTCTAGTGAATGAAGATAAAATTCTGACCCCCCTATTATAAGCATAAAACAAAGTAATTGTAAGCACATACACATAAAATCATTAGATTGAACAGAAAGAGTGACTTAAAATGAAAATCTGACTAGCTAGTTTTTCTACAGGGGGGACCCCATGTATGGATACATCATCAACAAATGAACCTAATTAAACAAAAAACGCATTAAGACATTCCTTTCAGAAAGTCTAAATGCGTTATCTCGTTTATAATACTTTTTCTAAAAAATCTTTCGCACGCTGTGTAGATGGTGATGTGAAAAACTGTTCTGGTGATGCATCCTCAATTAACTTTCCGCCATCAAGGAATAGTATACGGTCAGCCACTTCACGTGCAAAGCCCATCTCATGGGTTACGATTAACATCGTCATTCCGGTATCAGCAAGATTTTTCATAACAGCTAATACCTCTTTTACCATTTCAGGGTCAAGAGCTGAAGTAGGCTCGTCAAATAAAATTACTTTTGGATCCATTGCAAGTGCTCGGGCAATGGCAACACGTTGCTTCTGTCCTCCCGATAGACGGTTTGGATATTCATTGCGCTTTTCAAATAGGCCGACCTTCGTTAATAAATCTTCAGCCTTTTTGATAGCAGCTGTCTTATCCATTCCTTTCACATTAATCGGTGCGTATGTTAAATTTTCAAGTACCGTTTTATGAGGGAAAAGATGAAAATGCTGAAATACCATACCGACTTCTTCACGGATTTTCATAATGTTTGTCCCTTTATCCGTTAGAACGTCGCCAGCAATTGTAATCTTTCCACTCGTTGGCTCTTCTAATAAATTTAAGCAGCGCAGGAATGTTGATTTACCGGATCCCGATGGTCCAATAATAGCGATTACTTCTTTTTCTTTAATTTCTGTTGAAATACCTTTTAGTACTTCATTTTTTCCATATGATTTGTGTAACTCTTCAATTTTAATCACTTTTTCTCATTCCTTTCTCGATTCGTTTACCAAGGAACGTTAATACAAGCGTCATAATGTAGTAGATTACACCCGCAAATAGTAAAGGCTCAAGATAGCGATATGTTGAACCACCTACAATGTAAGCACGGCGCATAATATCAAGTGCACTAATAACTGTGACAACAGCTGTTTCTTTATTTAATGTAATAAACTCATTTACTAAAGATGGTAAAATATTTTTTACGGCTTGTGGGATAATAATATCCTTCATCATTTTTGCATATGGAATGCCTAGCGCTTGTGCCGCTTCCATCTGCCCTTTATCAACCGCATTAATACCAGCGCGAATGATTTCAGAAATATAAGCACCTGAGTTTAACCCGAATGCTATGATAGCCGTTGGAACTGGTTCAATTTGAATATCTAATAACTGTGGCACCGCATAGTAAATAATCATTAATTGTAGCACGAGCGGTGTTCCACGGAAAATCGATGTATAAAAATCTGCAAACCAACGCAAAACATTCACTTTACCAATTTTGCATAACGCTAGTAATATACCAACTATAAAACCGATGATTGATGCACCAATTGCAATTTGAAGTGTGGTACCTATCCCCTTTAATATATAAGGCATTGAGGGAATGATAGCTGTAAAATCTAAATTCACAGTGCCCCCTCCTTTCTTGTTCTTTTAAGGAAACGTAAGCGATAGCTCGAAATAGAGCTATCGCAGTTCAACTTGCTTATTTAACTTTTAACCATTTATCTTCTAGCTCTTTAATTTTACCTTCATCCGCTAATTCTTTTAATGCTTTGTTAATTTTATCTTTAAGATCGCTACCTTTTTGAACAGCAATTGCTTTAAAGTCTTCAGGTTGCTCTTTAACTGGGAACGCTTCTAGTTTATCGTTCGTATCAAGATAACCTTTTGCTACACCACTTTCTACAATCCCTGCATCTAAACGCTTAGACATCATGTCTTGAACAATTTCAGGAATTCGAGTACGTCCTTCAACGCTGGCATCTACTTCTTTTGCAATTTTATTACCTAAAGTTTCTTGGATAGAAGCGTTTTGAACACCAATTTTTTTACCAGCTAAATCAGCCTCTTTTTTAATTCCACTATCCTTTTTCACGATAAACACTTGCTCTGTTTGATTATATTTATCAGAGAAATCTACTACTTTTTCACGTTCTTCATTAGGTGACATACCAGAAATAACAATATCAACTTTTCCTGCTTGTAGAGCTGGCACTAGACTATTGAAGTCGATATCTTGAACTTGTATTTCTGCACCAATCTTGTCACCAACTAATTTAATTAAATCAATATCAAAACCGATAATATCTTCACCTTTTGCAGCGTCAACATACTCAAATGGTGCATAATCAGATGAAGTACCTACTTTTAATACTTGCTTTTGTTCTGAGCCTTCGCCAGCATTTGAATTTTTATCGCTCGCCTTATCATTTTTTGCGCCACATGCTGCTAGTACACCAATTACTAGAACAAGCATTAGCATGAAAAATTTATTCTTCATATTCAACGATCTCCTTTTATTTATGTTTTATTGTCTATAAAAAACTAGTTCTTTGAAAAAATAAATGGATATTTATTCACTTTAGAGAATAAAAAATCTATCTGCTAATAAGATATACTCTTTTGAAATAATAATCAAGCTAAATTGAAAATTTTTAGACAAAACATTATAAACAAAATTTTCTGATAAATCTATCTATTCTAGTAGTTTTCCCATATAAAAGCTCATCGCCATAAAGTAAAGTTCCCTTCCTTTCCGGCTGGGAGCGTCTGATAAGTCGCTTCGCATGTACTCCTGAGTCTCATCTGTGAGAGTTTTATTCAGTAAAAAAGACCCCCAAAAATTGGAGGTCCTTATCCTATTTTTCATCTGCAAATAGCTTTTCCTTCAACTCATCCTCCCCTGATCCTTCTGCTAAAGGTACGCGAGAGCGATATGCTGCACGACATATTAAATGCCCCGCTACCGGAGCTGTTACAAAAACGAAGCCAATTCCTAATATTAAACGTACACTCACATATCCATCATGCACCCAAAAGTAAATAAACGCGCCTAATAGACATGTTAAGACCGACAATGTCGAACTTTTCGTTGCAGCATGTGAACGCGTGTATACGTCAGGTAATCGAATCATCCCAAATGCACTAATAACACTTACAATGGAGCCAATCAATATAAGGATAACTGCCGCCCATTCAATCATTTGATTTACGTTCAACAATCACACCTCTTTCAATATATTTCGTAAACGCAATCGTGCCGATAAAAGCTAAAATACCCAATATTAAAATAGCTTCTAAATACGCCTTTGTTTTCAATATAATTGAGACGATAGCGATTGCTGACAGTAAATTAACACCTATTGTATCAAGTGCTATGGCACGGTCGGGCAACGAAGGACCTCGAATTACACGAAACAGCGACAACGCAATCGATACACTGAATAGCGCAAGAGCCAATAGTAAAATTTTTTCAGTCATTAACGTGTCACCTCCATGATTGCTTGTTCAAATTTCCCTATTGAACGAATGACAGCTTCTTTTGATTGTTCAATATCCATTGCATGAATATAAAACATATCTCCCTCTTCAGAAACTTCCATCACTACTGAGCCAGGAGTAAGAGTGAGCAACAACGCAAGTGCTGTTATTTCCCAATCTCCTTTAAGTGCTGTTTTATACGTAAATATTCCAGGAGTAATATTGAGCTTCGGCGTAGTAATCTGTCTTAGTACGCTGTAACTCGATAATAGTAGCTCCCAATTAAAGAGCCATAATAATTTAATGATTGAAAACACACGTCGCAAATAAAATTGCGTGCCGTAAAAGCGATGCATAGCATATAAAATCCCTATTCCGACGATAAACCCCATTAAAAATGTTGAAAACTGTGGTCTAACTTCATCCTGTAACAAGAGCCAAAGTGTTGCGATAAATAAATTTAAGATAAATTGCATCGCCATTATTTATTCACCTCACCTTGCCATGTTGTGCCATCCAGCACTGCATCAATATAAATTGATGGTGTGTAAAGCGTTTTTGCTGCATCTGTTACATACGGGGCCATCCATTCGGCTCCAATTCCTAAACCAATTGTACAAGCTGCCAATAATGTTAATGGCAAGACCATGCGCTTTGGTAACGGCTTTTCATCCTCTAGACTAATAATGGTTTCTCCAAAGAATGAGGAGAGGAATATTCGTAATAGCGAATACAAAACAATTAAACTAGATAAAAATCCTAATCCTAGTAGAACAAAATTTCCGCCCTCAATAGCTCCTTGTCCAATTAAAACCTTCCCTAAAAAGCCACTTAATGGTGGTATTCCAGCAAGGGAACACATGACAATAAAGAATAACCAGCCAAAAAGGGGGTAATTTCGAATAAGCCCACTCATTTTATCAATAACCGTTTCGCCCGTAACATACATCATCATTCCAACTGCTAAAAACAGCATGGCCTTAGCTACCATATCATGCATTAAATAGTATGTTACGCCCTGTAAAGCAGATTCCGTTCCGATTGCTAGACCAGCTACTATAAAGCCAACGCCAATAAGGACATTATAAGAGGCAATTGTTCTTACATCTCGCCCTGCTAGAGCTCCCATACATCCAGCAATAATCGTAAGTCCTGCCATAATTCCTAGTACCATATGAGTCACTTCAGTATTAGTTGGGAAAAGTAATGTAAAGGTGCGGACGAGCGCATAAATTCCAACCTTCGTTAATAACGCTGCAAAAAATGCGGCTATAGCTGTTGGAGGTGCACTGTATGAGCCTGGAAGCCAGAAGAATAATAATAGACCTGCCTTCAAGCTAAAGACAATTAAGAAAATAAGAGCCACAGTCGTTATTAGTGGGTCAGCTCCTGCCTCCATAACACGGACAGAAATATGTGCCATATTCAACGTTCCAACGGTTCCATATAAAAAAGCTAATGCCACTAGGAAAATCCAAGATGCAACAATATTGATCAGCACATATTTTAACGCCTCGCGCAGCTGAACTTTATCGCCGCCTAAACTAATAAGTGCATAAGAAGCAAGTAACATAACCTCAAAGCACACAAACAAGTTAAAAATATCCCCTGTTAGAAACGAGCCGTTAACTCCTGCTACCATAAGTAGGACAAACGGGTAAAAATACATCTTTTCAAAGCTCTTACCGATTGTAAAAATGGCGTACAATAAACAAATGGCTGCAACTATATTCGCTACTAATACAAGAAGCATCGCGAATGAATCAGCAACAAATAAAATGCCAAATGGTGGTGCCCAGCCACTAAAATCAATACGCATCACACCTTGTTTTTGAATCTCTAGCAATAAAATGACACTAATAAAAACAACAAAGCTTAATGTCAGTAAACTAATGATGCGCTGCAAAAAAACATTTTCACGTAAAAACACAAGTAAAATTGCCGTTATAACCGGCACAATTAATGGTAAAACAATCATATTACTCATCCGGCGTACCTCTCAATTCATCAAAATTCGCCGAACCGTTCGTTTTATAGGCTCGGTAACCGAGAACAAGCACGAACGCCGTTACCGCAAAGCTAATTACGATCGCAGTTAAAATTAATGCTTGCGGCAAAGCATCTGTATAAGGACCTTCTGATTCTTCTAAAAGTGGTACATCCCCCTTTTTCAGTCCACCCATCGTTAAAATCAGTAAATGTGCCGCATGCGATAAGACCGCAGTTCCTAAAATCACACGTAATAACTGTTTCGAGAGGATTAAGTACGTCGCAACAGCTACTAATACACCAACTAACACTAGTATTAAAGACTCCATTGGCTACTCATCCTCACTTATACTTAAAATAATTGTGACTACAACACCTACTACCGTTAAAGCCACGCCCGCCTCGAAAATTGTTACAGTTGAAATGCCCATTTTTCCGAATATCGGTACATTTATATAACTATGTGTCTGCGTTAAAAATGGAACATCAAAAAATAGTGAGCCGATTGCTGTGCCTGTCGCTAGTAACACGCCAAGCGCTGCAACTTTTTTAAAATCAAATGGCATCCCTTTATGCACTGTTTCAATGTCATACGCTAAATATAGTAGAACAATACCAGAGGCCAGTACGAGGCCACCTATAAAACCTCCACCAGGAGCATGATGCCCTGCAAAGAATAGATAAATACCAAGGGTTAAAATAATGAATACGACCGTCTTTGTGATAGTACGTAAAATGACGTCATTGATTTTCATGATCCGTTTCCTCCTTTCGTGGCTTTAGCTTCGTTAATGTATACACTCCTAAGCCAGCAATCAGAAGAACGACAACTTCTAGCATCGTATCAAATGCACGGAAATCGCCTAATATTGTGTTGACAATATTTGAACCACCCGCCAGTTCGTAGGAATCATTGAAGTAAGTAGCCACTGGCTCAAAGTGATCGTAATGGACAACCGCTAAACCTACTAATGTAACTGTGGCACCAACGAAAATGGATATAATCACCTTAGACCATTGCATTTTTTTACGGGAGGCTTCCGGCATTAAATCAGGTAAATATTTAAAGCATAGAAGGAATAATGCAGTTGTCACGGATTCAACGACTAATTGAGTTAACGCTAAATCAGGAGCGCGGAAAATAACAAAGAAAAATGCGATTGAATAGCCGAGTACGCCATTTAATAACATGGCAGTTACGCGCCCTTTAGCGAAAATCATCCATACTGCCGCGAACATCATGACAAACACTAAAATGAGCTCATAA
Organism: Lysinibacillus sp. 10T31; assembly: GCF_056394365.1. Lineage (NCBI taxonomy): Bacteria > Bacillati > Bacillota > Bacilli > Caryophanales > Bacillaceae > Lysinibacillus > Lysinibacillus sp. 10T31. The sequence goes on along the minus strand of NZ_JBFTHS010000016.1, from coordinate 35,530 downwards.
GTCTCAATTTTGGAATCCTTCGCAAAATTAAATGCAGTAGCATCCGACCAAATAAAATATCCTGCAATAAGCGCAATAAAAAATACATAGATATAGACAAAATAATGCGTTAAATTACCTGTCATATAGCGATTAGTAAGCTTTGCAGAACTATTTTCACTAAACTCAATCATTCGATTGTAATACGTATTAAACGTATATCTTTGCGGGAATATCCGATACAAAGGCTTCCAGCTTTTTAACGTTTTAAATAAGATGATCCCAATAATAATTACACCGAGCGTCATTAACAATTCTGCATTAATGCCATGCCAAGCATGAATATGTGGTGTTAATTCACTAGTCGATGGGAATGTTGGATAAATACTTGCCATTGCAGGCTCTAAAATATAATGCCCTAGTACGTTTGGGAAGAAGAAAATCCCAACTACAAAAACGCACAGAATGACTGGCGAAAGTAGCATACCTAACGGAGCTTCATGCGGTTTTTTATCCAACTTATCTAGCTGTAGTTTTCCGAAAAACGTTCGACTGATCAAAATCATACAGTAAACAAATGTAAAGATACTTGCTACCCATGCCACTATTGGAAAGAGCAGTCCCAAATCAGCAATTGAAAATGCCTCTACATTGCGAATAGCTAGTACTGCTGCGAAAAACATTTCTTTACTTAAGAAACCATTAAATGGCGGTAAGCCTGCCATAGAAAATCCGCCAATGACTGCAATCGTGAAAGTTACCGGCATTAAGGCCATTAATCCCCCGAGACGGCGAATATCGCGTGTGCCCGCCTCATGATCGACAATGCCGACCATCATGAATAGTGCACCTTTAAACGTGGAGTGATTAATAAGGTGAAACAACGCTGCAAAGCTTGCCTGCGTATAAAGAACAGTATCTGCAGCATAACCGTAATAATGTCCTACTGATCCTAGCCCAAATAAACTCATAATCAACCCAAGCTGACTAATCGTTGAAAAGGCAAGTAACGCCTTTAAATCGGTCTGACGCACAGCATTAAATGAACCCCAGAACAACGTTACAAGACCAACTACACTTACTAGCCAGAACCAAACAGCCTCTCCTCCAAATACTGGGGAAAAACGTGCAACTAAATATATACCGGCCTTTACCATTGTTGCTGAGTGTAAGTAAGCACTGACAGGTGTTGGCGCCTCCATCGCATCTGGTAACCAAATATGAAAAGGAAACTGTGCAGATTTTGTAAATGCACCGATTAGAATAAGGATTAACGCTGGGATAAACAGTGTATGATCTCTTATAACCCCAACATTAGCTACGATTTCACGAATACTAAATGTACCCGATGCCACATAAAGCATGAGAAAGCCCGCAAGCATTGAAAGACCACCAAAAACGGTAATTGTCATAGCTTTTCTTGCACCAGCACGAGATGATTTTCGGTGATGCCAAAATGCAATTAACAGGAATGAAGATACACTTGTTAGCTCCCAAAATGTGTATAATACCATTAAATTATCTGAAAAGACGACGCCAAGCATAGCGCCCATGAATAGTAATAAATAGCAGTAAAAATGGTGGAGAGATTCTTTCGTTGATAAATAAAAAATAGAATATAAAATGACTAAGCTACCTACACCCGTAATCAGCAAGCCAAAAATCATACTGAGTCCGTCGAGATAAGTTGTGAAATTTATATTAAAAGAGGGAATCCACTCATATGTATGAATAAACGTTTTACCCTCGGCAATTTGAGGAATGTAGCGCGCGAGTAAAAGAAACAAGATGAATGGAACGGATAAAACAAACCAGCCAAGATGTGCAACACGCCTTAGTCGCCTATAAAGTAGTGGAATAAGTGCAGCACAAACAATTGGTAAAAGAATCGCAAAGAGAACTGTAACCAAATGAAAACCTCCTACTAACAATTTCGTTCAGCAACTTGCTGTTCGATATAGTGCGAAAAACTGTGTATATGAGAAAATAACCGATAATAAAGTATTCCCAAATCTACTGAAGTTACTACTGTTTTATACTTTGCTTCGCGCACAAAAAATCTATAACAATTGCTGGAGATTATTTAAAAAACTCACTGAAGATGAATAAAGCTAACTAACATATTAGAAATTCTCTTGAAGTTTGATTCATGTAATAAAGTGTGTACTCCTTGAATCGGAAAGTAAGTGGTATGTGTTGAAGTGGCATCTATGATTTAATGATAAAGATCTAATTCATTCAACATTCAGCACATATTTTATGCAGGGAGAAGCTTATGGTGATTACACTGCATAAAACCAGGGGAATTTTTCAGGTTTACTGAGAAGCCTGAATAACCAATAGCGTATTGCATTAAAGCCTTTAGAAAATGGCATGACTTTTGAAGAGATAATATGTACACACTATGCAAATCACTATGGCGTACCAAGTCACTTGACTATCTATTTAACTAATTGCATAATAGTGTGGCATATAGAAGCAATTGGTTTAAATGCACGAAATGCATAAATCAAATAACTGTAAAGTATAAAGATAACCCTGTTTCCTCAAGGTTTTCCCAATATATTATCATTAACTTTTATACGTTTTTTAGTATACAATATAAATGAGCATAATGCACTGTATCAGTATCGATTTTAGCTGTTTTAGGATATTTTTTTCAAAATCTACAGTGAAAATAACAAAATAAAGACAAGATAAGAGGTGTTAATTTTTATGAAGCATGTAAAAGGGCGTTTAGACGAAAGTATATTAGTTTGTGTCTACTATGGGCTTAACGGTGAGCGATTAATACGACGTGGTCATAAAATGGCTACAATGTTAGATTGTCCACTATATATTCTTTCGGTTGATTCGCAACCCCTTGATGCATTTGATGCAGAGAAATCTAGCTACATTGAGCAATGGAAAAATTTATCTGAAGAGCTTGAAATTGAAAAATTCATATTACAAGATAATGAAAAGCGCCCCATCCAAAAGGTTATTGCTGAAGTGGCAAAAAGCTACGGAATTTCTCAAATTATCGTAGGTCAAAGTGCACAAAGTCGCTGGGAAGAGATTACAAAGGGTTCCTTCCTAAACGTTTTATTAAAAGAGGTTCCTTTCGTTGACTTTCACATCGTAGCTGTCCAACGTCCAACTGACGACGATGCGAACGATACATACGAAAAAGGTGTACGTGCTTATTTAATCCAAGAACACGAAGACTTTAAAGTAGCATTTACATGTCCTAAATATGTATCAATTGAAGGTATATTTTTCAAAGAGATTGGCACTGACTTTGATAATGGTATTTTCAAATTCACTTACAATGATAAAATGCATGAAGTTCATGTATCAGAGGGTTATGTTCTAGATAAAGAAAAACTTCCAGCTGAATTTTTATCGCCATTACGTCAATAATAAAAACGCGTTCCCCTAACTGGAGAACGCGTTTTTATTTTACACCGCCGAAGCCGGTTTATCTTTAGGCAAGAAAAATGCTACTAGTAATAATAATGGTAGCAAAGATACAACCATCATCGTAAAATCAATTCCCCTATGATCCATTAATATACCAATTACCATTGCACCGATTGCACCCATTCCAAAAGCAAAACCAGTTGTTAAACCAGCCATTGTACCAATTTTTGTTGGCACAAGCTCCTGTGCATAGACAACTGTTACCGAGAAGCTAATCATGATGAGTGTTCCAATAATCACCAAAAATATCATCGCTGCCCATAACGGTACATAAGGCAACGCTAAACAAAATGGCATCGGTACAACGACGGACAGTAAAATAACGTTTTTTCTACCAATTCGATCTGATAATGAACCTCCGAAAAATGTACCAACGACGCCAAATGCCATAAAGGTGAAAATTAATATTTGTCCAAGACGAAGGCTAACACCATAATGATCCATTAAATAGAACACATAAAAACTTGTAATATTAGTTGTATAAAATGATCTTGCAAAAATAATCGTAAATAGTAACGTCAACGCAATGCCTACTTGTTTCTTTGTTAATGGAGGCAAGTTAGAAACTAATACTCGTTTTTTCTTTGCTATACGTTCTTGCTCCAACTGCTTTTTATACCACATTGCAATTTTACTTAATAGTAGAATACCTATCGCTGCCGCTACTAAGACAATCGCGGCACCACGTTGACCAAAAACAGCAAATATATAAGCACTAATTAGTGGTGCAAGTGCTTGCCCAGAGTTACCTCCAACTTGATAAACCGATTGAGCAAGTCCTCTTTTTGAGCCTGCTGCCATAAAGGAAACACGTGAACCTTCAGGATGAAAAATAGCTGACCCAAACCCTAAAAATAATACTGCAATAATAATTATCCAATATTGTGATGTGAACGCTATAATGGCAATGCCTATGAATGAACTTATCATACCTATTGGTAGAGCGTAAGGCATCGGCTTTTTATCGCTAACAAAGCCAACAACAGGCTGCAAAGCTGAGGCAAACATATTTAATGCGAACGAAATAAGGCCTATTTGTGTGAAAGTTAGCCCTAAATCACTCTTCAATATTGGGAACATCGCCGGAATTACAGCTTGCATCGTATCATTGATAAGATGGGCAACAGCTATTGCGATCATAATTGGATAGACTGGATTATTAAAATTTCCTATTTGTTTATTCAAGCCGCCACCCACTTTCTAATTTTTGTAAATGTTCATTTGTAAGAGATCGTCGCATACTATTGACCTTTTTGCACAAGCTATTCATTGAAAATAGCAGTTTTAAGGGAGTTGATTAATGTATGAATATAGACGAATTTTTTAAAGCCGATTTTTGGGAAATGATACTTAGGTCAACACTTTCCTTCTTTGCGTTACTCATCGTAACCCGATTGTTAGGGAAAAAACAGCTTGGACAACTTACATTCTTCCACTATACAACAGGTATCACATTTGGTTCCATTGCCTCTGAAATTGCAGCACAGGCTGAAACCCCCTTTTTAGATGGACTTATTGCCCTCATTTGGTGGAGTGTCTTAACATATTTCATGACCATCATTACCATTAAATCTAAAAAGGCTCGTGTAATTGTTGATGACAAACCAACAATCCTTATTCAAAACGGCATTATTTTAGAGTCTGCCTTAAGGAAAAATCGTTTGCATATGGATGAATTAGCGATGATGCTACGGGAACAAGCTATATTTTCTATACAAGATGTGCAATATGCATTACTTGAAACTACGGGTAAACTAAGCGTGTTACCAAGACCCGCTGAGCAACCAGCTACAAAGCAAGATGTAAAAGCCGATGTTACGCCACCAACCTATATACCAACAGAAGTACTTTCTGACGGCCAGGTTATTTATGAAAATTTAGTTGAACTTGAATTAACTGAAGATTGGCTTATGAAAAAGCTGAAAAAGCAAAATGTCCAATCTGTTGAAGATGTTTATTTTGCTCAGGTTCAAACAAACGGCTCCCTCTATATAAGCATGAAGGATAAAGCAAGACGATCAAGCTCTTAACAGCTTGTCTCGTCTTGCTTTATCTATTTTTACAATATCTAATGGTGTAACAATGCCGATTAGTTTTTGATGTGGCTTACCATGCTCCGTTATTAATAAAGCTTTGCTCCTTGTATTCCTACTTATATTTTCTGAGTTATTTGACAAATCGCGAGTTATAGCTACATTATATTCCTAAGTTATGGATATTCCAAGAACAGTTCTTATTATTCTTAGTTCTCCTTTCATTTTTCAGTATCCAAATTCACTTAAATAAATAATCCGTTAGATAAAAAAGCATCAACGAGGTAGGAATTACCATGTTGATGCTTTAAATATATTCGTATACATATAAAAATTAAGCCGTTTAAAATCAAGATATTATTCAACAGACTATTGGGTCGTATGGAGTTCTTACTTTGACCATGTGGCAAATTCCGTGCTCTTACCCTACCACTTGACTTTAAGCAAATTTTCGCCTTAATACTCCATTTAAATTTTCGTCATCGATGCATTTTTCTTCATTGTCAAAACTCCTATACTCACACAAATTATCGAGATAACTAATGTAAGAGATAGACTCCACCAATAATCCGACATCTCCATTGTGCCCCTCATTAATTGAACGCCATATAACGGTAATTTCCACGGTGATATTGTCCAAAATGCCCCCACTAAAGAATCCAATATTTGTCCAATAAATATGACAGCAAAAGCACATGTTGTTGCTACCACTGTTTTAAAAGTCGCACTCATCATTAATGTCACTGCTATCACAAAGAGTAGCCAAGAAAAATACGTGAAAAAACTTGCCACAAGTGGCCCTATCTCAAATGTCCCATAAAGCACGACCGTATAGTATATGCTCGCAGCAAAACCAGCTAAAATACTAATAAAGCCAACAGTACTCATGACGATAAATTTACTCATAAAATGAGCGCTGAACGATATAGGACGGACATACAATAAAGTAGCCATTCCACTTGCTCTTTCTTTACTAATGGCCCCTACGAAAGTAGCCATTAATATGAGTAAACCTATCGTTTGAAATTGCCCAATGGAAGCTTGTAATAGGTCCACTGGCATTAATTCTGGCATCAACATTTCGAAGCCTTCTGGTAAGTTACCAACAGCATTTAAAATATCCGTCATATAGTAGTTTGTCAGTGGATCGGTCATACCGAGCAAAGCAAATACAAGAGGTATCCATAAAAACTTCCAGCTTCTCCAAGCTTCTCTGAATTCCTTTTGCAGAAGTACATTAAATCCTCTCATATTTTTCTCGCCACCTTCATGAAAATCTCTTCAAGTGATGCTGTTTGTCGCTCCACTTTTCGTATCTTATTAGGGTAACTGCTTAAATGTTGAAGCAGCTCCTGCATACTCGGTTTTTCATCAATAATTTCTATATATACATGACTGCCCTTAACTTCTCCAATAAGTTCAGATTGACTGGCAAAAAGTTGTGCCTCTTTTTCAGTGCCAAACTCTACAACATAATTTGGTTCATCGAAACGTTGTCGAACTTCACGTAATGTCCCCTGTTCTACTAGCTTTCCATCACGTAAAAACAATAATTGATCTGTCATCTCTTCGGCATCATTTAAAATATGTGTCGAATATAAAATAGTTGTTTCTTGCTGTAAGCCCTTTAATAAATCAAGAACTTCCCTACGACCTACTGGATCCAACGCAGACACAGGTTCATCTAGTAAGAGTAATTTAGGCTTATGCACAATTGCTTGGGAAATACCTAGTCGTTGCCTCATGCCACCAGAAAAAGTAGAAATTTTCTTATTTAAATCATTACCTAGACCTACAAACTCAAGTGTTTTTTGTGCTTCTACTTTTGCTTTTTTGGCAGGTACACCATTTAACTTTGCCGCCATTTCAGTAAACTCTAACGCACTTAACCAAGGATGGAATTGCGGATATTGTGGCAAGAAACCAATATTGGCTCTTAAATCACCATCCAGCATTTTCACACTTCCAGAAGTTGGTTTTAATAATCCTGTTAGCATCGATAATGTCGTTGTTTTACCAGCTCCATTAGGTCCAATTAATGCTGTCGATGTATTTTTTTCTAACATGAACTCGATTCCATCCACAACTACTCTCTCTGCAAATTGCTTTGTAAGTCCTGTTACCTGAAGTAATATTGTCATGATTGTTTTCTCCCAACTATAAAGTACGCAATCGATCCAAGATAACTAGTAAAAAGGATAAGAAACACCCATAAAATTTTAGGCCCATTTGTGGCATGGATTTTACGTAAATCAACTAGAGCAACAATCATTAAAATAAATTGAACCACAATTAGTGGTGCTATGACTGCCCACGGAACTTTCGCTAACTCCTCCATCATACAGATCACCTCATCTTTGTTATATTATTACTATAACAAAAACTGTTCTAATATGTATAGCACAATTTAACATATTGGTTATGAGGACTATTTATAATAACGTTGGATTTGTCCGATGAGCCGCTTCACTCGCGTTGCTCTCTCCAATCAATCTATTGTCATCCAACTTTTATATTTTATCGATAAACTTTCACGTTTTATCACCCAACTTTTAACTTCTTTCCACCTTTCAAAGAGCAAAAATAGAATAATTCACTAACTAAAAAAGAAGATGTACCAAAGTTGAAAAAAACTTTTGGTACATCTTCTCATTTATTTGTATAGCTTCTGCAAAGCATCTGCCATTTTTGGACGAATCGTTACTTGTGGACGGGCGTTCTTTACGGCCTCTTCCGCTTCCTCTAGAGAATTGGCCTGGCCGAGCTCCATTAATACAGCAGTGGCAGCGACTCCCGCGCGACCTCCCCCGCTTCCGCAATGGAAGTACACTTTTTGCCCATTCTCATAGGCAGAAACAATTTCTTTCGCAACTTTTTCAATAGATGGTGCTACTTCTATATCCTCATCAGCAATTGGCATATGCTTGTACACATATGAAGCCGCTTCTTGCTCCTCATTAGATAAGCCATTTACTCGAACATCAATGACGATATCAACCGTTTCTTGTTCAAAAGCTAAATCTGCATCTTTCGCACCGCCAAAGAATAATCGATCCTTCACTAATACATCGTAATTTTTCTCCATTGTATGCACGCTCCAAACGACTATTTAAGTAAATGCTTAATATCATCATAAAATGGAAGAGCTGTTAATGCCCCTGCTTTAGTGGCTGCCAAAGCACCTAGCTTATTACCAAAGCTTACACAACGAACAAGTTCCTCCTCCGTTGTAGGTAAACCATTGTAATGAACATCGCGTAATACACCAGCCATAAATGCATCTCCAGCACCTGTAGTATCTACTGGCACAACCTTTTCGGTCGGTACATGGATAACCTCACCATTTAGTACCGCATATGTGCCATTTTCCCCTACTGTTACTAAAATAATAGGCACTAAATAACTGTTTAATTGCTCGATTCCCTCTTCCAAGCTAGTTGTTTCTGTCAGGAAATATAATTCTTCATCAGTTACCTTTAAAATATCTACGTGCTCAAAAAATGACGTGATCGTTTCACGACAAACCTGCTCACTGCTCCAACGTAGAGGACGAATATTCGCATCCATAGCGATAATTGCCCCTTTTTCCTTTGCCATCTCTACAGCAGCACGTGTTGTATCAAGGGCTGTAGGATGGAACATTGTACCTGAGCATACAGTTAAAGCGGATGCATGTTTAAAAGCCGCTTCATTTAATTGTGTTGCTTCTACTTGTAAATCTGGCGTCTCATCGACATAATCCTTAAAAATCCGCTCACATGCTTCTGTTAAATGTACATAGACACCGCTAACACGCTTCGTAGGGTTAAATACTGCATAATCCAGGCTTACCCCTTCTTGTGCAAGGCCATCTCGAACAAACTGAGAACCTTCGTCATCTCCTGTGATCGTAATTAATGACGACGGAGCACCGATACGGCTAATTCCCGCAGCAACATTTACCGTCGCGCCACCCATATATTTAGTAAATGATGTGTTTGTTACATCATCAGCGATATAGTCAATAAAAGCATCTCCATAAACTAAAATATAATCCTTATCTTCCTTTGTCATTGTTGTCCTCCCGAAACTCTAGTCATTATAGATTAACACGAAATCTGATATCGTATAAAGTTTTAAACTTTCGGAAAAATAATCAATTATGCCTTGGCATAATTGCGTCTGGAATCGGCTTTGTGCTTGCACAAAGAACTCCTTTCCGATTCCGTGACATCCGCCGGAGGCTTTACCTTCTTTCAGCGGGTGACCAAACACCTGCTGAAAGAAGGTAAAGATGGCATCAGAATATTACCATTTACTCAAAAACTTGAGTCATCCTCTATCTTTGTTATACTTGCCTATAGAAAGGTAGGGATTTTGACAATGAGTATTACAATTCGACAAGCGCAACCTCAGGATGCCCATGCCGTTGTACCACTAATTATTGATGCGATTGGTGATATCGCCAACCGTTTAACAGGTGAACAAACAGCGAAGGCCGTTGAACAAGAACTTACTGTACTATTCAAGCGTGAGGACAATCGACATTCCTATTTAAATTCTTTTGTTGCTGTTGAGAATGAGCAAGTATTAGGAATTCTTGTTTACTATAATGGTGTCGAAGCCATTCATATGGATGCAAATCTCGTAAAATGGCTTGAAGAAAAAAATGCGCCATCCATCATCATCGATAAAGAAGCTCACGAAGATGAATATTATATTGATACTATTTGTGTAGCACGAGAAGCTCGTGGTAAAGGAATAGGAACATTATTACTGCAATTCGCCATAGAGGAAACACAAAAACGAAGCTATACAAAATTATCATTAAATGTTGAAACAGAAAAAGAAGACGCTCGTCGCCTTTATGAACGCATGGGCTTTGTCATTACCGAGCCATGGTCCATAATCGATGAACCATTTCATCATATGGTAAAGCAATTTTAGGATGTGAAACAAAAAAACATGAAGACAAATTTATTTTATCCTCTTTTAATTGTCATTGCTTCTAGTAGCTACGGTGTACTATCGACAATTGTCAAAGTAGCTATGCAGCATGGCTTTACAACAGGAGAGGCAGTATCAAGTCAATATATTATTGGCTTTATGCTTGTTGCAACTATTTTTATATTGACACAAAGACAATTACCGAAGCTTTCTAAAAAGGGACTGCTTATTTTAGTGTGCGCCGGGATATTTACTGGGACTACAGGAATTATATACGGCGAATCATTAAAGTATCTACCAGCTTCTCTTGCAGTAGTAATGCTCTTCCAATTCACTTGGATCGGCTTATTAATAGATTGCGCACTTCATAAACGCTTACCAAGTCGGACTGAAGTGATTTCCATCATTGTATTATTTGCTGGGACTATTTTAGCTGCTGGCGTACTAAATGTAGATTTAAGCGGTATTCCTATTCAAGGCTGGCTACTAGGCTTTGCTGCTGCCTTTACTTTTGCTTGCTTTATTCAATTTAACTCTCGTCACGTGGAAGGTATTACAACTACATCACGCGTGTTGATTGTTTCCTTTGTCGCTCTGATCATGATTAGTATTTTCCTAAATCCTGAAGTACTTTGGAACGGCAAATTATTTGCCGGCGGTTTATGGAAATTTGGACTAGCATTAGGGCTGTTTGGTATTATTTTGCCAATTTATTTATTCTCTATAGCTGTCCCGAAAGTAGGAGGAGCTCTTGCCTCTATTTTAAGTGCTATGGAGTTGCCTGTTGCCGTAACCGTTTCAGTTATTGTTCTACATGAACCATTAACTTCTTTACAAATAGCGGGTATTATTCTAGTTATTTTAGGTATGATGCTACCGACAATACTTTCGCAACGACGACAAAAGGAAAAATCTTTAGAGACTATTAGTAAGTAAATACTTAATCTAAATTAGAAAGGGAGATGTATCATATTTTTTGATACATCTCCCTTATTTCTTTTATAAACCAAGCGCTCGGTACATAAATGCTGTGCTTGCATGAATATCGTATCTTCTTTAGGAAATTTAAAAAAGTGAAGCCCTTAACACAGAAAATATGTTAGGCTTTACTCTGGCAATATTCTTCAGCACATAATATAGATTTACTATTAGTAAACTATCTTTACTCCTCCCCTTATAGCCAATAATGTCTAACAAATGAGGTACAGTTCAGGTTTTACCAAGATAGTATCGGTATTAGGAATCCTTTTGTTCAATATATTCATCATAATATAGAACTTCTACATAATCAGACCAATTGAGTATAGTGCCTACAAAGTCTATAATATCTAATCCTGGCATTTCATAAGAATTTTCATCTCCCGTTGTACCGCAAGCATCTTCTATCATGGTAGTGTGAAATCCTAAGTGACTTGCAACAATTGAGGTGAAAAGACAGCAATATTCTATGTTAAATCCTGTTATTAATAAACGTTCTATTCCTCTTTGTTGAAGGTATTTGTAAAGATTATTATTACTAAATGCATTTGGGTTTTTCTTTTCGAAAACAGGATATTCTTTTATATCCATTTGAATTTCTTCATTAACATCACCATTTACAATGTTTTTTACAAATATAATCTCTTTTTCTTCTTGCTCAAATAAATTCACTAATTTTTGTATATTATTCAGTACTTCTTTTTGATCTATATAATCTAATATATAATTTTGATAATCTATTATTAGTAAGGCTTCTTTCACGAATTTCTCCTCCAGTCACATAGTTATCTCTTAGTTTTTTTCCTTTATAAATATACAAATTGCATAATATAAGAGCTTTTCGTAATTCTTAACATCGCCCAAAATATATCGAAATTTTCAGATAAAAAAAGACGTCGAAGATTTAAACTTTAAACATTAAATTTTATAGATGTCCTTGTTTTAAATCGTAGCACGCATTTCAAGATTAACAAAATCAACTTTTGTTCACTTTCGTACATATTTTGATAATCTATTCTTAAAAACATAAATTCTCGCTAATATAAAGAGTTTTAACTTTAGCGAAATGCCTGTTATTAATATTTACTTAGTTATGATAAAGAAAGCGGCAGGATGTTGCTCAAAAGCGTTATACGGCGTGATTCGTTTAGCACCATTCCCCTACTACTCTCGCTCATAAATTTAATTTTATAGATGTCCTTGTTTCAAATCGTAGCATGCATTTCAAAATCACCAAAATCAACTTTTGTTAACTTTTGAACAAAAGTTGATAATCTATTCCGAAAAGCTTTAATTCTGGCTATTTTAAAGAGTTTTCGACTTTAGTGAAGCGCCATTGCTATCTAGTATTTACTTAGCTATGATGAAACCAATTATAATTTTTTAATTATTCTAACATTAATGCTAGGTTTACGGATTATACTGTTAGTATGTAAGTTTTTTTCACTATTAGGGAGGGGGAAGATTATGCAGAAAACACGTATTTTCGGTTTTTTACTTGTGCTGATGGTTATCGTCTTAGCTGCTTGTAGTAGTGACAAGGCTGCTACAAAAGATAGCGACAAAACGTCCAGTTCTGAAAAGACCGATGTAGCAGCTAAGCCATCTGGAAAGCTTGTTATTTATACAGGGCGCGATGAAGAGATGGTGCAAAAAGTAATCGATCAGTTTAATGAAAAGTACCCGGACATTGAAGTGGAATTTTTAACGATGGGCGCACAGCAAATTTTAGAACGCCTACGTGGTGAAAAAGCAAATCCTCAGGCTGATTTTTGGTGGGGTGGTACACAATCTGCACTAACTGTCGGCGCCAATGAAGGTTTACTACAAGCTTGGAAGCCTAGCTTTAACGACTCTATTGATGCGGCTTATAAAGATGCAGATGGTCGTTGGTTTGGTGAAATGTTACTGCCAGAAGTTATTATGATTAACAAGGATGTATTAACGAAAGAAACGGGTCCACAAGATTGGGATGATTTATTAGATCCAAAGTGGAAGGATAAAATTTTAATTCGTGGTGTGTTAGCATCTGGGACGATGCGTACTATTTATTCATCTATGATTTTACGTCAAGGTGCAGATTCACCTGAGAAGGGCTACGATTGGTTATTAAAATTAGATGCTAATACGAAAGAATATACACAAGATCCAAATGCACTTTATTTAAAGATGACACGACAAGAAGGCAGTGTTTCTTTATGGAATTTGCAAGATATTTTATTAAAGAAATATACGACTGATTATCCGTTTGATTATATTTATCCGAAAAGTGGTGCACCGATTTTAGTTGATGGTGTTGCTGTTGTCAACAATGCCAAAAACTTAGAAAATGCAAAGCTCTTCGTAGAGTTCTTATTTGAAAAAGGAATGGTCACTCAGCTAGCAAACGACTACTATCAAATTCCTACTCGCTCAGATATCGATAAAGCTACAATGCCTGAGTGGTATAAAGAATTAGACTTAAAAACGTTTGATATAGACTGGAAACTCATGACTGAGAAAGAAGCAGAATGGATGGAGTATTGGGATAACAATATTAAAGGACGCGGAAAAAAGTGACCGAGGACTAAAAAGTTGTGAACCTGTCCTATGTTGCTGACAGGTTACTCCCAAAGAATCAGGAATGGTATTTGTTAAATCTATGCCATGTATATAAGTTGATTGGAGTGGAGACTGGACGCCCCCAGGAAGCTTTTCTCTATGCGAAAGCGAAGCGTCAGCTACACATGTTTTCTGTAGCGAAAGCAAAGCGTCAGCTACAAAGCGCCCAGTCGGAACGGAAATCAACCCTACGTTATGGTGATGCCTTTTAATATCATAAAACAAACATCTACGAATATTGTTCATATTTTTAAGCCTCGAGTAATTTTTGCTCGAGGCTTCATGTAACTAATTTTCTAACGAGAAAGGAGCATTTTATTTGAAAAGTGTCAAAATAGAAAATGTCTCTAAGAAATTCGGTCAAATTCATGGCGTAAAGGATTTAGATCTTCACATTAAAGCTGGTGAATTTTTTACTTTTCTCGGTCCAAGTGGTTGTGGGAAAACGACTACATTAAGGATGATCGCTGGCTTTTATTACCCAACAGAGGGGAAAATTCTTTTTGATGATTTTGATGTGACAAGACTTCAACCTAATAAACGGAACATTGGTATGGTGTTTCAAAATTATGCCCTCTTTCCACATATGACCGTAGACGAAAATATCGCGTTTGGATTACAAGTACGGAAATTCTCGAAGGCGGAGATCAAACAAAAGGTTGACCGTATTAGAGGGCTTGTTCATTTATCGCAATATGGGAATCGGAAAATTAATGAATTATCTGGTGGGCAGCAGCAACGGGTTGCATTGGCAAGAGCACTGGTGATAGAGCCTGATATTTTATTGTTAGACGAGCCATTGTCTAATTTAGATGCTAAGTTACGCGAGGAAACGCGCGTTGAAATAAAACGTATTCAATCCGAGCTCGGTGTTACAACCATCTATGTTACGCATGATCAAATGGAGGCTATGTCCATGTCAGATCGGATAATGGTCATGGAAAATGGGAATGTTAGGCAAATCGGTACTCCGCAAGAGATTTATAATCGACCTTCAAACCGCTTCGTAGCAAATTTTATTGGTGAGACAAACTTAATTGAGGCGACAATTGATGTTGTTAATGGTAACGATGTACAAGTAAAAACAGCAAATGGACTTGTTCTCACTGGGCGAAAGCAACAAAGCTCCCCCACTTTAACGCATATGATTGGAGACAAAGTGTTTATTTCTATTCGTCCCGAATCTATTAATCAAGGTACTGGTGAAAACACATTAACAGGTAAAATCACTTTTGTTGAATTTACAGGAATTAGTGTGAACTACATTGTGGAATGTCTCGATTTTTCACTAAAAGTAATGATTATCAATATGAACGGTCAACTTAAAAAAATTGGTGAAGACATTACCTTAAATATAGCCCAAGATTCACTGTATTTTTTGGGAGAATAGGAGGGTACCGATATGAAAAAAACACACCTCAATCCTTCTGAAGGAAATGCATGGACACGACTAACTAGCTCAAATTGGTTTGTTTATATTTTAGTTGCACCTTTATTTTTAGTGTTGTTTGCCTATGTGGTATACCCTTTCTATCAAACTTTTACGGAAAGCTTTTCTGGTGATAATGCGTTATCTAATTATAAAAATTTTTTCAATTTAGCTAGCCCAGCAAATATAGAAGCATTATGGACTAGTATTTATATATCCGTGATCAGTGTTATTTGCTGTGCACTCGTCGGCGTAACTATGGCATTTTTACTGGAACGCTATGATTTCCCAGGTAGACGGATACTCTCTGTTTTAGTATTGGTACCCATGGCTCTTCCGCCGTTAGTAGGTGTACTGTCCTTTACATTTTTGTATGGAGAAAGTGGTATTTTCCCACGTGCGTTTCAGCACCTATTCGGTTTAGAGCAAGTTCCTTTTTCATTAAAAGGCATATGGGGGGTCATCGTAGTACATACATTCACTATGTACACTTACTTCTACTTAACCGCCTCAGCAGCTATAAAAGGTCTTGATCCAGCTTTAGAAGAGGCCGCAACTAGCTTAGGTGCCGGGCGTGTTCGAGTATGGACAAAGGTTATTTTGCCCATGTTAACACCCTCGATAGTTGCCTCATCCTTACTCGTATTTATGATTTCTATGGCATCCTACACTGCACCTTTAATGTTCGGCGTTGAACGCACGATGACCATGCAAATCTATTTATCACGTACGAATGGAAATTTAGATATGGCAGCGACACAATCTATGATTTTATCCTTTGTTTCCATTACCTTTTTAATTATTATGCGCTGGTATCAAAACCGCCGAAACTATCAAAATCTCAGTAAAGGTATTAGTGTTCATCGATCTGAAGTGTCTTCAAGAGGCATGAAAGTTATGGCAACTATTGCGTCTTTCATAGGTACATTAATTTTAATTTTGCCGATTTTAGTGCTTATATTAATTTCGTTTTCCGTTGATGGTGCATGGAAGACGCAAATTCTCCCAACAGACTATACGTTGGATCATTATCACGCTCTTTTTACAGATGAACGGACGTGGCGACCGATTTGGAATTCTGTTCGAATGGGGATCGTTGCCACATTCGGCAATATCATTTTCGGTGTTGCAGCAGCCTATGCAATGGTACGGTTAAATTTTAAAGGTAAAACATTACTCGATATTTTAATCATGATTCCTTGGGCATTACCGGGAACAGTTGTAGCTGTCAATTTGATCGCAGCCTTTAGTACGGAAAATATATTCTCCTTTAATCAAGTTCTTATCGGGACGTTCTGGATTTTGCCGTTAGCTTATTTTATTAGACATTTACCTCTTGTTTTCCGATCGACATCGGCATCACTTGTGCAATTAGATCAATCTATCGAAGAAGCATCTCGAAGTTTAGGTGCAACATGGTGGTATTCATTTAGACGTATTGTTCTACCACTTACATTTACGGGCATTTTGGCAGGTACATTACTAGCACTTGTTCAAAGCTTTGGCGAATTCGTAGCGTCTATACTTCTTTACAGTACGTCAACGATCCCCTTATCAGTGGCTATATTCCAAAAATTATATTCTTTTAAATTTGGAACCGCTTGTGCATATGGTGTCTTACAAATTTGTTTAATTTTAATTGTACTTATTATTTCCGAGAAGTTATCTAAAGGCAGTGCTGGTTCGGCCATATAACTGCCAATCTACTAGGAGGCAATTAATATGTTTGAAGATTTCCGCAACAAAACCCAGCAAGAAGATGGGATGATCTTCCCTTCTAATATTTATCGTAAAATTGTCTTACAGCCGGCTTACGATGAGGCCAAGAAAAACTTTTTAACAATTATGCTGCAAATCAATATTGCACACTTAAAAATGTTGGAAGAACAGGGTCTAGTAAAAAAAGAAGAGGCTAAAGACATTGGTATTGCTCTTAAAAAACTAGACTTGAACTATTTTCGTATAGAAGATTACAGCCCTCGATATGAGGATTTGTTTTTCCGCATCGAAAATAAATTAATAGAGCTTGCTGGCGACATTGCTGGGAATCTTCACATTGGTAGAAGTCGTAATGATATGGGTATTGCTATCTATCGCATGACTTTAAGAAAAAAATTGTTATTGCTTATGCAAGAATTACTGACATTACGGGATGATTTAATCGCAGCTGCTGAGGAGCATGTTGATACGATTATGATTGGTTATACACATACGCAGCAGGCACAGCCAACAACCTTTGCGCATTATTTGAAAGCTGTCATCGATCAACTTGAACGAGATTTTGAACGTTTACAGCATGTCTATAAAACGGTGAATCGCAGTAGTATGGGGGCTGCGGCATTAACGACAACAGGCTTCAATATTAACCGAGAGCGCATGCGTGAGTTATTGGCATTCGATGATATTATCGAAAATGCGTGGGATGCAGTTGCTGGAGCAGATTATATTGCAGAGGCAGCGAGTATCGTGCAACTTGCGGCACTTAATCTTGGCCGCACATCCCAAGATTTCTTACTATGGGCTACACAGGAATTCAATGCCTTTACGCTGGCAAGTCCGTACGTGCAAGTTAGCTCTATCATGCCACAAAAGCGCAATCCTGTTTCGATAGAGCATACACGTTCATTGCTATCAGCGGTTGTTGGTGATGCTAGTACAGTATTACAAATGGTACATAATACACCTTTTGGAGATATCGTAGACACAGAGGATGATATGCAACCATATTTATGGCGCGCCATCGACCGTTTAATAGGTATTTACAAACTATTTGGTTCGCTTGTTGTCACGATGGATGTAAACAAGAAAAAACTAAGAAATCGAGCAGAAAATAGCTTTGCCAATGTTACAGAGCTCGCCGATACGTTTGTGCGCTCTGAAGGGATTTCCTTCCGCCAAGCACATAGTATTGTTAGTAAATGTATTAAAGTACTGCTCTCTCATGGGGAGGAATCTCTAGCAAGTCTTACATGGGGTCTTGCCAATACACAAGCTAAATTAATTACTGGTAAACCATTAAAAATTTCTGAGGAAGATTTTTATAGCACATTAAAACCAGAAACTTTCGTTGGTGTACGTAAATTGCTTGGTGGTCCAGCGCCCGTAACGATGAAAGAATCTCTTGAACGCTCCAAGGCAAATTCTCAAAACCTTAAAGAGTGGGTTAGCTTGAAAGAGTCTATGATTGTTGAGGCAGAAAAACAATTAACAGTAATAATCGAGGAATGGAATCAATGATGGAATGGCTACTTATTATTGACGGTGGTGCTACAAAAACGGCATGTGCGCTCGTACATGCCGAGTCTGGTGAAATAAAATATACAACATCAACAAGTGGCTCGAATTATCAAGCAATTGGTGCTGCATCTGCTACAGAAATATTGCTAGCCTTATTAGCAAATGTGCAGGACTTTTTACAACAGCAAGATGATTCAAATATTGCTGTGGCTACCTTTGCAATGGCTGGGATTGATTCTCCCAAAGATCATGAAGCCGTATCAGCAATCGTTCATAGTGCAGTATCTACAATACAGTTACGAATAGATACGCTTATTATAGAAAATGATGCACAAGCCACTTTACTTGGTGTTACTGCTGGACAGGCAGGCGCATTACTCATTGCTGGAACAGGAGCCATTGCGTACGCATTTGATGGTACACAAATAGTACGTTCGGGTGGTTGGGGGCATCGTGCAGGAGATGAAGGCAGTGGCTATTGGTTAGGGCAAGAGGTTATACGCGCCATTTTCCGTATGGAAGACGGGCGTGGTGAGCCGACCATATTAAAAAATGCTGTCTATGATTATTTACGAATCCAAGATGTTACAGAGCTAGCTTCATGGCTATTCCGTCCCTCCTACACGAATGCGCAGCTTGCAAAAATGGGTGCATTTTTGGCAGATGCTGTGACCAAAAAGGATTCATGCGCCATTCAAATATCAATGCGTGCTGCTCATGAATTAGTACTCCTTGCATGCGCTGTGTTGAAAAAAATTGACTATCAAGGCGAGGCATTTAGCCTTTATTGTAATGGTGGTGCCATTAAGTATAATCCATTAATTTTTAAAACTTTTTCACAGGAAATGAAATCGATGTATCCGCAAATTGAAGTTTCTCTATGTCAGCATCAACCTATCCATTATCTTATCGAGCGAACAAAAAATGCCTATGACAGTTTGTAATGTCATAGGCTCTTCATGTTGTTGAAAAACTAACCACTCTGCAAAACGTGGGGTTGATTTCCGTTCCGACTGAGCGCTTTGTTGCTGACGCTTCGCTTTCGCACAGAGCAGAGCTTCCTGGGGGCGTCCGATGAGCCGCTTCACTCGCGCTGCTCGCTCCAGGGTCTCATCTGTGACGCTGATCCCCAAGGAGTCGCTCAGTCTCCACTCCAATCAACCACTTCACATAAAATGTACCTTCTGATACTTATATCGTTTTGCTGATAACGTCAAAGTGCCATTTTCTTCAGTTCATTTGTCGTGAAATATAAATAGCTGTCCTTCACAAATAAATCCTTCGTTTCTTCCCTATTTAACATTTGTTCTCCACTTCCATCTGGACGAATCTTCGTTAAATACGCTCCGTGTGAATAATTACTAAAATATAGCCAGCCATCTGCATAAACGATGTACTGGGTACGTGAATTAGAGACGCGTTTCGATTTACCTGTTTGTAAATCAAGCACGTACAACTTATTATCATCAGCTACATTACTATAAAATATTTGTTGCCCTACTTGTGCAGCGAAATCTACATTGTGAAAGTAGTTATACATTGTACTCGTTGCTTTCGGGTAGTCTTCAGCAATCCATGTATGATCCTTTGCCATTGTTCGATCATCCACTAAAAAGTATTGATAGCGCACCGCCCCTTTACGATCAGGCACCGGGTCATTCCATGTAGTATCAAGGTGATACCATTGACCATCCAGCTTTACCAAATTCCAAGCATGTCCTTCCTGTCCGACATAGCCTACTACATATTTTGTTTCTATACCTAGCTTTTGTAACATCGAATGAGCCAGCAATGCATAGCCCTGACAAACGCCGCCATGTTCTGCAAGCACTGTATAAGCGCTGTGTGGACTTGAATTCGTTTGATCCGTATAGGCGGTATTGGCAACGATATAATCATTAACAGCCCTAACCTTCTCTACATCACTTAATGATTTCTTATTGATAGAGGCTACGATCTCTTGTACATTCATTTCAACGAATGCTGCCTGCTCTGGTGTCATTAAATAACTTTGCTCACCAAAGATTTTGGCTGTTTTTCTTCCATATTCATAACGAATTGAATGCTTACTAATATGCCCATATACATAATCATCTCGTTTTATAGCAGTTTCATAGGCTTCTTTCACTAGCTGTTCAATTCGTTGTGTATCGCCTTTATATTGAATCTCAAAAGTAGGTGAAAAACTACTGTAGTATGCATACATCGCATCAGCCATTTCCTTTGCATTTGTTACAACTAACTTTGCTTCAGGTTTTTTGGCTGCAGGAGCTGTAACGGCTACTCCTTCTTCTGGCTTTCCTTCTATAGGTGTGGCCGTTTCAATGGAGGTATTCTCTGAAAGTTTAGCAGTAACGTCTATGATTTTGTCCTTTGTTGAAAGAAGCATCGTTTCTATTTCATCATTATTTGCCCAAGTTATCACTTGTTGTACAACTGCTTTACCAGCCGTATAAATGGGGTCAATAAAAATAATAAGAATTACAATAATGGCTAATTTTTTCCACAAAATCCTCACCTCCAACCGTTTTCCTGTTTTCATTATATACAAAAAAAGCACAAAGGACTCACTTGGAAGTCTTTTTGTGCTTTCATTTTATAAGTAGATAAGAATATTTGAAGTTTATTTTATTTTAAGCTTCTGTTCTTTGCCATTAACATTATAAACTAAATAGTTATCATTAATTCTTAAATCAGAAACTACTTGCTTTGCGAGCACCTCAGTGTTCAATGTTTTAAGATTTAATTTTGTTAAGTAGCCACTGTTACTGTAGTCACTGAAATATAAAAAGTTATCCGCTCCTGTAATATACAAGGCGCGTTTATCAATGACCATTGTTTTCTTACCACTTGCTAAATCAAGCGTATACAATTTATCTTTATCTGCTGTATTGCTAAAGTACAGTGTATTATTAACCTGATATGCAAAATGAACATTTTGCATATAGCTATATTTTGTACTTGTTGCAGCAGGATAATTTGATGCTACCCATTTATGATCTTTCTTTAGCTGTGCATCCGTTACTAAAAAATAATCGTACGAAGAAGCACCGAAACGATTTGGTAATGGATCATTCCATGTCGTATCTAAATGATACCATTCACCATCAACCTTCACTAAATTCCATGCATGTGCCTCGTTACCATTAACAGTACCAACAACATATTTTACATCGAATCCAGCTTGTTCTAACATTTTATAGGTTGTTAACGCGTAGCCCTGACATACAGCTTGTCCTTCCATTAACAATGCATAAGCACTATGGGGACTAGCCTTTGTTTTAGTACCATATGTTGTATTTGACACTATATAATCATTAATCGCTTTTACTTTTTCGAATTCTGTTTTCATTGAAGGCTTAATAATCATTTTTAATATTTGATCAACCTTTTTTTGTACGGCCGCTTCTTGCGTTTGGTTTGTCAAATATTTCACTTTAAATGTCACATTGCCCGTTGAGTCCGCAGAAATAGCAGTACTTTCCATATGGCCACTCGCATAGACTGCTTGCTCCTGTGCTTTTTCAAAGGACTCCATAAAATTCTTTTTGAAATCGATCATTGATCCACTATATGTAATATTAATTTCGGGAGCGAAATTATTTAATTGCTTTACGATTTCTGTTGTGAATTGATCCCAAGTCGTTACTTTTGTATCAGCTACTACATTATAAGCAAACGCAGAGGAAGTATTTACTGAGCGAGTGTCTGCATTTTGAGCATAGGCTGCTGTTGGACTTAACATCAGTAATGCTACTCCGCTTATCAACCATTTCTTCACAATAAATCACCTTCCATTTGTTATATTCTTGTAATTAGAATAACAGATAAAGGAACTATAAATCTATCGGACAAGTTCACTAGCTGTGACTTTTAACTATATACATAAAATACAATATATAGGTACAAACTCCTTGAAATAAAATATAAGTATCGAATTAAACTATATTTTTGTAAAAAAATAAAAACTCACTTGTCTTTTGAACTGCGCTCCAATTGTTAGAATGTGTCTAACAATTAGGGCGCAGTTCAGTCTTTAAGTGAGTTTTCTATATATTACTGAGCTTTTTTAGGTCAGGCTGTTCTTTATTTTAACGACTTTTCACTACTAAATTGACTGCTTCTTGAATAGCTTCATTCATTTTCTCGCCATCACCTTCAGCATTTTGTACACATTCTAAAAGATTCGTACTAACAATGACACCAACTGTACGATCTACTGCTGAGCGTACTGCCGATAATTGAGTAATGACTGCCTTACAGTCCTTTTCTTCTTCCATCATTTTTAAAATCCCACGTAGCTGACCTTCCATCCGTTTCACACGATTTTTCACTTGATCTGAATATTCCATCATCATTGCTCCCTCTTCCCATACTCGCTACGTTTTTGAGTAATTATTATTATTTATTTCACATATTATTTCAAAAATCAATTATGCCGAGGCATAATTGTAGCTGTCGCTACATAAAACATTTGTTGCTGTCGCTTCGCTTTCGCACAGATAAACAATGCGTCCGGATTCGGCTTTGTGCATGAGAGCTCCTTTCCGAATACGTGACATCCGCTAGAGATATTAATTTATTTCAGTAGATTTGGACATCTGCTAAAATAAGTTAAACTTCTTCGTTATTTTTTCCTTGGGTTTTAAATAATTCATAAGCATTTTAGCAATAATTGATCCTGCATTTGTTATTTCATCATACTGTATAACTGTATTTTTCTTTATTCGTAGCTGACCTATCTCTACTTCAAAAATTGGACACTTTCTTTTAAGTGCTGCAACTAATATATTTGTGTCGTAGTCATATCGTTCGCCTTTTACTTTTATTAGCCATGGTAACTCCTTTATAGAAATAAACCGTAAACCTGTTTGTGTATCCATTAGTTTCTATGATAAAGGACTTCAAAAAACAAACTTGTTGCACGGTTACCCCAATATGATAAAAACGTGCTATCCGAAGAATGGAAGTTACGTACTCCTAGCACTATTCCTTCAGAAAATACCTTTGTCATTGTTAAAACTAGCTTTACATCTTGTATAGTATGTTGTCTATGAGCACCTACTGTAATAACACCTTGGAACATACCCCTTCGCTCCATTACATAGGCAAAGGCTGTTTTTAGTGCTCCTCCCTTACCAATATTGTTGCCATGCTCTAGCACTAGACAGCAGTCAATCTTTTTCAACTCCTCAAAAACATCTGCATATTTTTGATCGCTGCCATCATTGACAATAATAATTTGGCTAATGGTGGTGGCTAATAATTGATGGACATAGGTTATAAGTGACTGTTGTGGATTATAGGCTGGTATAATTGCTGCAATATTTTTCATCATTTCTATCCCCCGGATAACATGAAACTTTGACATATACACTCTCTAGTAATCGTTACTGAATTTCAACAAATCTCCTCATAACAAATAGTATCATGTATCGAGGACAATTCAACAATAACGGTATTTCCCCGATATATGTAAAAAGAGGATATCATCGTAGCGTATGGTTGATTTCCGCCGACTGGGCGCTTTCCTGGGGGCGGCAGGGTCACATCTGTGACGCTCGCCAAGGAGTCATCCAGTCTCCACTCCAATCAACTAATATACATGGTATACGTTTTAACAAATTAAACATCCATATTTCGGTAATGAGCAGAAAAAGAATAATGTTATGAAAGTGGTGAGTTCTATCGTCATACAATATGAAATTCTCCAAGATCAATGTAAGAAATTAAAAGCTTTGTGCTTCATTAAATTAGCTAAAAATTTACAAGATGCTAGCACGCTCGCCATTACAAAACCAGCTATATCTCTACAAAAATCACTCCTTGTACTGGAGGAAATTTTATATGAACTTTATAAGTTGGAAATGCATACCGAACCGAAGCTAAAAAATATTCGATCTTTACTCAATAATCGTAGCTTTGTTGCAAAAATTCATCCACGGCGCATTTATTTATTAATGAATCTTGTAAGCAAAATGACTTCTAGTAATAGAAGTGAAGTTGTGGAGGCAAAGGCAGCAAAAATTGTTCTTGATTATATAAGTGATATTGTAGAATGGTTTATCGAACGCTATGACCGTACCTTAAAGGCAAAGTTGATGCGCCAAGGCTCCAGCTTTGAAGATATAACTTCAGCTTTTGATATAAATACGCTACTTCAAGATGACCAATCAACCGAGGCCTATAAAACAGCTGCAGACTGGTTTGAGCTTGCTGCAAAACAAGGGAATGCAAGTGCTCAATATAATTTAGGGGCTCTTTATAATCAAGGGCGTGGCGTTAAAAAAGATTATGCTGTTGCAAAAATGTGGTTTGAACGCTCCGCTGCGCAAAATGATGCAAACGCGCTTTATAGCTTAGGCGTGCTCTATCATTTAGGCAATGGCGTTATACAAAATTATGAAGAAGCCGCTCAATATTATAAAGCTGCTGCGGATTTAGAAAACGCAGATGCACAATACAATCTGGGGGTTTTATACAATCAAGGACTTGGGATGCCACTAAACTTTGCCGAGGCAGCAAAATGGTACATGCTAGCAGCCAATCAAGGAAATACAAGTGCTCAAAATAACCTTGGATTCCTATATCACAATGGAACTGGTGTCGAGCAAAGCTATGAGGAAGCTATAGCCTATTTTGAAATGGCTGCATTAGCTGGTGATGCAAGCGCTCAGTATAATCTTGGCTATATGTACCTTAAAGGTCGTGGCATCTCGCAAAATCTTGAAGAAGCTGCGCAATGGTTCCATTTAGCTGCACTTCAAGACCATACAAATGCAGAATTCCAATTGGCAATGCTATATAACACTGGACAAGGTATTTCTAAAGATCACCTGGAAGCTATAAAATGGTTTAAGCTCGCAGCACATAAAGGCCATTTAAATGCTCAATACTGTCTCGGTGTGCTCTATGTCAAAGAAAACGATATAACTTTAGCTGAAAAATGGTTACAGTTAGCCGCTAACAATGGACATATTAGTGCTGGCTTTGAGCTTGGGCGTATTTATGTATACCAACTCCAGCAACCAGAGAAAGCTCTCCCTCTCTTCAAAGCGGCTGCTGAAAAGGGTTATGCAGATGCTCAGTACGAGCTCGGATTATTATATGAAGCTGAATTGAATTATGATGAAGCAGTAAAATGGTGGAGAGCCGCTACTGATCAGTCCCATATTCAGTCTGAATATCAATTAGGGTTATTATATGAGCATGGATTGGGGATCGAGCAGGACTTAGAAGAGGCACGACGTTGCTATCGATTAGCAGCCATCCAAGGACATTCAGGTGCTCAATATCAGCTTGGTAATTTATTTGATAAGGGCAAAGGTGTCGATCAGGATTATACTGAGGCAGCGAAATGGATTGAACAAGCTGCCGCTAAGGGACATGCCAAAGCACAATATCAATTAGCTCAGATGCACAGTCATGGACAAGGGGTACCGAAGGATTTTACGAAGGCCGCCCAACTATATCGACTGGCTGCCAATCAAGGGCATCAAAAAGCACAATTCCAGCTTGGTATGCTTTACAAAAAAGGACACGGTGTTGCACAGGATTATACCGAGGCAACAAAATGGCTTAAGAAATCTCTTGAAAATATGAAATAAAGGGATTAATCACCCAACTTCTGAATTTTATCGACATTCACCTTTCAAAGAGTAAAAAAAGATTCACACACAAAACTGTGTGTGAATCCTTTTACTTTATTTTGTCGCTAAGTCTCCACACCATCAACTTATAAATGTCATATCCAACTTTTGATGACGAGCCAAACAAAACTGTTTTTCATACAAAATACCGTGTCACCTCTTATTAAAGACAGTGACACGGTATGTTGATTAGTTTTTCATTTCTTCTTTTTGATCTACCATAAATGTTACAACGATGAATAAAGCAAAACTAATTAATAATGTTGTCCCACCTATGATAAAGAAAATCAATGTAAATGTTTTGCTAAAACTAAATGGATTTAAATTGTAGAACCACATGCCTAGTGTTAAGCCAAAAACGCCTAAAATAGCTGTCCAACCATGTGCTGTCACTAATTTTTGCGATTTCACTTTAAAGGCACGGTAGAAAATACCCCATGCAAACATACTTAACCAACCTACGAGCAAAATATGCGCATGTATCGGTCTAAATTCATAACTACCTGAGCCTGACATATGTGAGCCTAGATACGTACCCAATAAGGCAAAAATCGCAGCAAGACGAATAAGGCGTATACTCCATTTTTGTTCCAAACGATAACCCCCCTAAGCTTTTTCAACTTAGTTAGCAGTTTATCTCGCGAACATGAACTTTACATGAACTCCTCATTACAATTTTGGCAGTTTTGGTAAGTGGACACGGACCTTTGTACCGGAATTCATAACACTGTCCATATGAACCGTTCCTCCATGTAGCTCAACAATTTGCTTCACAATGGCTAGTCCAAGCCCAGTACCTTGTTTTGTTCTAGAGGCATCCACTCGATAAAAGCGATCAAATACCTTTTGTAGTTGTTCAGCAGTTATTCCTATGCCACTATCCTCAACGAGCACTTCAACTGAGGCTGAGGATTCTTGCAAGTGAATATGGATTTCTCCACCTTCGACATTATATTTAATGGCATTCGTCAATAAATTATCCCAAACATTTTGTAATAGCCCAGCATCACCATCATATGTTACTGGTTCAAGTTGGTACGACAATTGTACATTTGCGCCTTCAAGCTGCCAGCGATATTTTCTAACTGTTTCCTTTAATTGCTCGTCTAAACGATAGGATTCACGCTTTAATAGCCTTGTAGATTGATCGAGTGACGTTAGTAAAAGTAATTGCTTTGTTAATGTCGACATACGCTTCGTTTCTAGCTCAATAATCGTTGTATATTCCTGTCTTTCCTTGTCGGTCAGCAAGGGATTCTTTAGTAAATCTACATAGCCTTGAATATTCAACAATGGCGACTGAAAATCATGGGACACATTACTAATAAACTCTTTACGGATTCGATCATTTTCCTGTAATTTTTCAGTCATGACATTAAAGCTAACAGCTAATTGTCCAATCTCATCCGCTCGATCTATATCCAGTAGCGTATCGAATTTTTCATGCGCAAGCTGATGTGTTGCCTCTGTTAGCTGTGTAATAGGGCGAATGAGAGCCTTAGCAAAAAGAAGCATTGCCAATAGACTAAGTACTGTCATCGTAAGGATAAGTCCACCAAGTATCGTATGCACTTCAGAGAACAACAAGCGAATGTCAGGTCTAATGAACAGTGCATACTGCTTATTTTCATAAGTAAATGGCACACCTATCGTATTAATTAATTCATTCGCAAAAAAACCTGTCACAAAAGTCTCTTTTGGAAAATCACGCATACCATGATAAATTTCCCCGTTTAAAACATGCTTGACTGTATTGGACGGTAGTGTTTTATCACGATACTCACCGCCAAAGAAATGTCCTTCGCTACCAGTTGTTGCATAAATTTGATAACCTATTTCACCAAGAGTCATTAAATAATTATCTAAATCGTCAGGCTTTGATGACTCAATGTATTTCGCAATATCCTGCGCAATTTTCACATTTTTAGCATCATTTTTCCCCTTCACAACTTGATGATAATACGTATTAGTCGCTAAAAAGCCGATACACAAGCTACCGATCATAACGAGCATCGTCGTGACAACAAATCTACTATATAACGTTTTCATCATGCAATAACCTCAACCTTATAGCCAACACCACGTACCGTTGTAATCTCAACACCTGGTTCATAACGATGCAGACGCTCACGAATCCGCTTCACATGCGTATTTAAAGTCTGCTCATCTCCATCGTAGTCATAGCCCCACACTTGCTCCATTATATAACTACGTGTAAACACCTGATTCGGGCGGGATGCTAGTAATGCCAATAGTTCAAATTCCTTTAAAGGCAGAACAAGTGTATCTTCCCCAATGACAACCTCAAAGCTTCGACGATCAATAACGAGCCTACCCACCTTGATGGTTACCTGATTTTTCTTATCGAATCTACGCAATATCGCGGCTATGCGAAACAGCAATTCTTTAGGTTCAAAAGGCTTCACAACATAGTCGTCTGAGCCTGCCAAAAACCCTCGTTCCTTGTCCTCAAGCTCGCCTTTTGCTGTTAATAACAATACTGGAATATCGTAATCCTGGCTCAATGTCTCGGTTAATGTATAACCATCCATTCCCGGCATCATAACATCAACAACAGCCAAATCAGGCGAGTTTCCTTCAAGTAATTTAAGAGCCTGTTGTCCGTTTTCCGCCTGTATCACTTGATAACCCTCTCTTGTTAGATAAATATTCACTAGCTGTAAAATATGTACATCATCATCTACAACGAGAATTTTCATTCAGGTCTACCTCCATCCAACTTGTTTCCTGTACACCATTTTAACAAAAAATCCGCCGAAAAAAGTTAAAGCCTCCGGCGGATGTCACGGAATTATGCCGAGATATAATTGATAACTCCATTTTTTTATATTATAACGAAAAGAAAGAAATCAACAGCAATATAAGTAACGGCAAACCAATTACGATATAGCCACGTGGATTTGCAAAATTCATCGTCCAACCTACCCCAAAGCGTTTCTCTACAAAAACAGAAGGATCTTGACGATTCACATACATTAATCCGCCCTTCCAATAGCGATCCTCATCCTCATCCATTACCTCTGAAGCAACATTATCTCCATAGTTCACTCTCAGCTTACGTTTTTTCCATGCGTAAACAAGGCCTGAGCCCAGAACAAGCAATAAAAACAAAATAAATACCGGTAATAACCTATTTCCTGTAGTCATTGAAGGATAAATATTGCTTAGCTGTAATACTGTAAATAATATTGTAAGGGCATAGCTTAATAACATAATGCTCCAGCTCATATACTTTCGACTTTTTAGCTGATCTTCCAATGATTCTTCCTTACGATTGACAGCCAACTTGATTGCTGAACGCTTTATAGAATCTACAGTTCCCCACATCATACATTGTATCATCAGCATAACAAGCGGCAATGAAACCGCAGTAAAATATGTTTTGCTTCTCCAAAAATCCGCTTCACCTCCAGGTCCCCAATGTACAGCAATGTGATCTGGTATTTGGTCATAATGGCGGAATGTAAAGATAATGAGAAACGCTGTAACACCAAAAGGGATTACATAAAATGGCCAAGGGAGCATTTCATCACGACTACGTGCCGTTAAGTCAACTGCACGAACTTGTTTTATATTTAAGCCCCATTGATCTTCCTTTTTAAGTTTTAAAACTTTTTGATGGTTTATCCAATATAATGTCATACTGATTGCAAGCATTGCAAATAAGCATCCTAGCAGTAAAATACTTTGCATGAACTCAGATTGAGCAAAGTAATAATAGCTAACAATCATCATCAGTAATAACATGACACCAGATACTCCAACGATTTGAGCATAATGCTTTTTCATATTACATAACGCGGGATGTTTTACATTTTGTTCAGGTACAGTAACGCCAAAAACGATTGTCTCACGTACTATATATGGAACAAATACTTGTAGAGCTAATGTTATGATGTAGACGGTTGAAAAAACGACAAGTAGCATGTGCTACACCCCTTCTGCGGGTACTTGCAAATCAGAAAATACCTTTTTTATCATGTGCTCGATTTGTTCAGCTGTTGCGCCGAGCACCATTCCTTCTACCACAACAGGCTTTAGGTTTTTTTCAATTTGTTGAAATTGTTCAGGAGTTAACGCTCGTTCCTCTGTTGAACGAATAATAGCACCTGATTTGGCTCTAATAGTAATGATCCCCTTTTCCTCTAGCTCATGATAGCTTTTATTAACCGTGTGCATATTTACACCCAGATCAGCCGCTAAATTACGAACAGACGGTAGGGTTTCTCCTGGTTTCATTTCTCCTCTTGCAATACCTTCAATAATCTGCCGTGTTACCTGTTCATAGATTGGTACATCAGATTGTGGCTCTATTTGAATAAACATTAATATCATCTCCATAATTGTTATATAGCTAATATAACAAATAATTATTCTTTGTGCATAAAGAAAGAGACCAATTGAACAATCGAAAAAGGAGATGTCTCATGATTAATTCGAGACATCCCCTTCAACTATTGCTAATGCATCATAAATTTCATCAACTACCGGTGTCGGTCCAGGAACGTTTTTAGTGGATAAGAAAATGCCTTACAAGCTCCCCATCTAAGCTCGTAAGGCATCATTCACCTCTTTTAGATCTCTTTACTTTTATTAATGACCCCTTTTTTGTAACCGTGTTCATTTTTCAGTAAGGAACAGGGGAACAGACCCCGCTCCTTACAATAGTGGAATAAGGTGGACTCCATTCGAGTTCAGTCCACAACAATTTAGGAAAGTTAGGATATGTTCGTTTAGTAGATTCGTATCTTAAATCAATTTCTTTCAGCGATTGCTGAAAGAAATTTAAGCTAATTTTTCGTAACCTGGAAGCGTCAAGAATTCCGCAAATTCATCTTGTTCAATTAAAGATTTAAACAGCTCAGCAGCTTCTTCATAGCGGCCACCGTTATAAGCTTGTTCCCCAACAGCCTCTTTAATTTTCACAAGCTCTTCCTCCAAGATTTCTAGTACAAAGGCTAATGTAATACCACGGCCATCATCCAAGACACCTTTTGGATGACGAATCCATTGCCATACTTGTGTGCGAGAGATTTCTGCAGTTGCAGCATCCTCCATTAAGTTGTTAATCGGTGCAGCTCCGTTGCCTCGTAGCCAAGAAGCAATGTACTGAACCCCTACACTACAGTTAATGCGCAGACCTTCAAGTGTAATTGTACCTTCTGGAACAGCTACTAAATCTTCCGCTATAACATTTACATCCTCACGCTTTTTATGGATTTGGTTTGGTGTCGTCATAATCGCATCAAACTGTTCCATTGCCGTTGCAACCATACCCGGATGCGCTACCCAAGTTCCATCGTGGCCATCTGTTGCCTCACGACGTTTATCTTCTGCAACCTTTGCAAAAGCTACAGCATTCGCGTCGTCATCCCCTTTAACAGGGATTTGTGCTGCCATACCGCCCATCGCAGGAGCATTACGTTTATGACATGTTTGAATACATAAAGACGTATATGCCTTCATGAATGGTACAGTCATTGTTACTTGCCCACGGTCCGGTAAAATTACATCCGGCTGATTGCGCAGACGTTTGATATAGCTGAAAATGTAATCCCAGCGTCCACAATTCAGACCAGCTGAATGTTCGCGTAGTTCATATAAAATTTCATCCATTTCAAATGCTGCTAAAATTGTTTCGATTAATACAGTAGCCTTAATTGTCCCTTGTGGAATTCCAATATAATCTTGTGCAAACACAAAGACATCATTCCATAAGCGTGCCTCCAAATGGCTTTCAAGCTTCGGTAGGTAGAAATAAGGTCCCGTACCTTGTGCCAATGCATTTTTAGCATTGTGGAATAAATACAGACCGAAATCAAAGAAACTACCAGAGATCGGTTCACCATCCACTAGTACATGCTTTTCAAGCAAATGAAGACCACGTGGGCGAACTAACAACACAGCTGTGTTTTCGTTTAATTTATACGTTTTACCATTAGATGCTTGTGTAAATTCAATTGTCTTATTAATAGCATCACGCATATTAATTTGACCGCCAATCATGTTTTCCCATGTCGGAGCAGATGCATCCTCAAAGCAAGCCATAAACATTCTTGCACCAGAGTTTAATGCATTAATAACCATTTTGCGGTCAACAGGTCCTGTAATTTCTACACGACGGTCTTGCAAATCTGCTGGAAGTGGTGCAATTGTCCAATCTCCCTCACGGATATGCTGTGTGTCTGGTAAGAAGTCGAGTTTCTCACCTGCATCAAGACGCTTTTGACGTCCTTGACGAGCCTCTAACAGCTCTTTTCGACGAGCATCAAATTTTTCGTGCAGGGCAAGAACAAACTCAAGGGCTTCTGGTGTTAAAATTTCTTTTGTTTGCTCGTTTTGTTCCCCAACAATTTTAAGCTTACCTGTTGTTGCTTGTTCCATCAGTTGTTTCCCCCACCTTTGCGAATTTAAGTAGTCATCCCCCGCTTTAGGAGGAGCGGAGGAGACTAATCTATGATTATGAATTTAGGAATACGCGTACTTTATGAATCTTATACGAATTGTTCTGTTTCTGTAGAACCAGCCATTGCTGTTGTAGAAGAAGTACCACCAGAGATAACTTGAGATACATCATCAAAGTAACCAGTACCTACTTCACGTTGATGGCGTGTAGCTGTGTAGCCTTTTGATTCTGATGCGAACTCAGCTTGTTGTAGCTTAGAGTATGCAGCCATACCATTATCCTTATAATCATGTGCAAGCTCAAACATAGAATGGTTTAATGCGTGGAAACCAGCCAATGTTACGAATTGGAATTTATATCCCATTTTACCTAACTCGCGTTGATATTCTGCGATTTCTTCTTCTGATAGATTTGCTTTCCAGTTAAAAGAAGGTGAGCAGTTGTATGCTAGTAATTTACCTGGGAATTCAGCATGAATAGCTGCCGCAAATTCACGAGCTTCCTCAAGAGATGGTTTAGATGTTTCACACCAAATCAAGTCTGCATATGGCGCGTATGCTAAACCACGAGCAATCGCTTGTTTGATACCTGGTTTTGTACGGAAGAAGCCTTCTGGAGTACGTTCACCAGTAATAAACTCAGCATCACGCGGATCGATATCAGATGTTACCATATCAGCAGCATCAGCATCTGTACGAGCGATTAAAATTGTATCAACACCCATTACGTCTGTTGCAAGACGAGCAGCGATTAAGTTACGAACAGCATTTTGTGTTGGAAGTAACACTTTTCCACCTAAGTGACCGCACTTTTTCTCAGAAGCTAATTGGTCTTCTAAGTGAACACCAGCAGCTCCAGCTTCAATCATTCCTTTTACAAGCTCAAATACGTTTAGAGGACCACCGAAGCCTGCCTCAGCATCTGCTACGATTGGAGCGAACCAATCAAATTGATCTACACGTCCTTCAGCATGATCGATTTGGTCTGCACGTTGTAAAGCTTGGTTAATACGCTTAACTACTGCTGGAACAGAGTTTGCTGGATATAAAGATTGGTCAGGGTACATTTGACCAGAAAGGTTAGCATCAGCAGCTACTTGCCAGCCCGATAAGTAGATTGCTTTTAATCCTGCTTTTACTTGCTGTACAGCTTGATTACCAGTCAATGCACCTAATGCATTAATGAACGGTTCTTCGTGTAAAGAGTTCCAAAGTCGAGCCGCACCTTTGGTTGCTAGAGTTTGTTCAAGTACTACAGAGCCCTGCAGCTTAACTACCTCTTCAGCTGAATATGCGCGTTCAATACCAGCCCAACGTGGGTTCTCTGCCCATTGTTTTTCTAATGCTTGGATTTTTTCTTGACGTGTTGACATATTGAAATTCCACCTTCCCCTTTGTATACAATATACTCTGTTAAAAAACTTTTAATTCACTGTTCCATAACAGGTTTATTTGTTATAAATTAATATATAACAGTACATCTGAATTTTCATTATTTTTAGATAAAATACCAAATTTTAATGATGAAACTGCTTTTTTTGGAGACGAAATTTGGTAAACTGTTTACAAACAAGGGGGATATTCACAATGAACAATGAGGTTAATTCTTTGCCAAAAGATATTTCACAACAGTTTATTTCAATGTTAAAAGACTGGGTTCCAGCCAATTCATCCATTGCAATTGCTGCTGAAAACTCCTATATCTATTTTCATTCTGGACATCAAAACATTAACTTGGAAATAGGTCAACAAGTACAGTCTGGTAGCATTGCCGAGCAAGTACTACGCACGAGGAAACGAACAGATGCCGTTTTAGATAATTCCTTATTCGAAACACCGTATTATGGGATAGGTTATCCTATAAACATATTAGATGTGCCTGCAGCACTTGTTGTAGTATTACCTTCAACCTTTACCGAAAAGAAATTGGAGCCCTTTCAATTTTTAACTGGAAAGCAAGAAGAGGAATGGAATCCTGTTGCAATTGAAAAAATCTCTCATATTGAAAGCCTACAGAAAAAAACGTGGTTTTATGTGGAGGGGGAACAATTTAAAACAAGTATTACTCTTAAAGAACTTCAAATGCGTCTACCATCATCTTTTATTCGCATTCACAGGTCTTATATTGTTAATATTCATTTCATAAAAAAAATGGCTCGTGATCTTGCTTCTAATTTTATTGTCACTCTAAAGGATGGCAGTGAACTACCCGTTAGCCAATCTTATTTAAATAATCTTCGCAACGCCCTTGAATTTTAGATTTTGTCTTGCGTAATTGTTGCTGCTGTCGCTTCGCTTTCGCACAGAAAACATTTGTTGCTGCCGCTTCGCTTTCGCACAGAAAATATTGCTGACTGAAGATAAAAGGCTGTCCTATACATTTGTTGTATAAGACAGCCTATAAAATAAAAAAGCCTGAGAAAAAATTCTCAGACTTTAGATTGCCTAGCGACGTCCTACTCTCACAGGGGGAAGCCCCCAACTACCATCGGCGCTAAAGAGCTTAACTTCCGTGTTCGGTATGGGAACGGGTGTGACCTCTTTGCCATCATCACTAGACTATTRWCGGCTTTCAATATACATCGTATTTCTTCGTCAGCTTCTGTCGTTCAGTCAGTCACGTACTTGAGTACGCTCCTTCCTTCTCTCCATCGCTTCCTAGAACTACTCGTATCTTGAAACCCTTGGTTGAAAGAATTATTCTTTCAAAACTGGATAAACGGTGCATTGAATGTTTCAAACTTTTTTGGTTAAGTCCTCGATCGATTAGTATTCGTCAGCTCCATGTGTCACCACACTTCCACCTCGAA
>NZ_JBFTHS010000015.1:0-97137 GCF_056394365.1 Lysinibacillus sp. 10T31 | reverse complement strand
TGGATTATTCCCTGAACGTACTTCTTCAAAAAATTTTTTAACAATTTGCTCTGGTTTCATTTGAACCCTCCGCTATATACATTTTGGCAAGGAAAACTATATCTCCTTCACTTAATAATAGTCCTATAGGAAACAAATAGGAACAATTTACTGCAAATCCCACTATCAAAACCACACCAAGCTCTGCCCTTTAATCACAAAGTGTTTTGGCTGTTTGATGCAGTTTTCAAAGCAAAATAAAAAGCCTTACCGTGCTAGGTGTAAGGCTCGTCTACTGCAGTAATATAATTAATTACGGATTGCTCTTTTTCCAACAAAATAGAACTATTCCGAACTATTCTTTTGTAAAATACTTTGGATCAATTTGATCAATAAGTGAAGAACTTAAAACAGAATAATTCATCATTTTTATTTTCTCTTTATTTGTTGGTTCCTGACTACTTTTTATAAAACTTACCCAATCATTTTCTATCTCACTAATATTTTTCCCGTATACTTCCTCTATTTTTTTTGCTACATTCTTTTTGTTGTATATCTTTTCAAACTTTTCTAATCCATAAGTGTCAATTAAATATTTAATAAATGAAGCTGATGAGATTCTCTAACTTGCTGTAGCGTCTACAAACGCTACGGCTTTTTTATGATATAATTTACAAAAATTACATAACGAGGTAATTCAATGGACATATTTTCAGGATTATCAATTGGCGGAAGTCTACTATATTTCATTCCACCAATGCTATTACTACCTGTTGTAATGGTGGTTTGTGTAAGAATTTATAAAACCTTATTCGGAAAAATATTACCAACTAAGGTTTATAATTTATTACTTGGCCCGATTGCCCTCCTTGGATTCTTTATTTGGGCTATTCCGATGGACATGGGATTTTATGAGTTATTTAGAGCGATATTATAATCGCTCTATTTTCGTTTAATCTTCAAATTGTTCAGTTAATGATTTCAATTCCGCTTGCATCTACATAAAATGAAACTTTTATAACTCTTTTTCGTAAATACATATATAACCAATTCAATGGAGGTGCCTAAATGAAAGATATTTTTAAAGGGATTCTAGCAGTAATCTTAGCCTTAGCTATATGGGATGGAATTAAATACATATGGAATCTTTTTATTTAAACACTGAGAAAACAGCCAATATAGTCCCTCGAAAGACTACATCAAAGATTTCTACATATGAATTGGGATTACCACACTTATCTTTCTAAATATTTTTAGAAATTGCAGAACGATAAAGTTTTTTATTAGCTTCTATATCTCTCCCCTCTTTTATGAATATCATGAACATAAAGACAATAATTTTATGTATCACTAATTAATAACGTCCCCCTTTTTTTCTTGAATGAAAAAAGAGTCACTCATTTTTTTATTTTTCGAATGAGTGACTTTTTATTATTTCAATATTAAAAATCAATAAAGGTAAAAGAAAATCTTTAATAATCTTTCTTCGATCGGTTTTTGTCGGTTAAGTCGGTCTCTTTTTTAACAAAAAGACCCCCATTTCGGATTGGTCTTCATTGTTATTTAATTAGTTTCTGTATATAAATTTAATTGTCTACTCCTTTTACTTCAGAATGACATAATAGAACCGACTTTTATCATCGGCTGAGCCATTAATCCCTTCACCGTTTACATCTGTTACATTTGCTCTTTTTGTTCCTTTTGTTGTAATCACGTATTCACCTTATTCACATTTTCAAATTCTTTATACTTGTCCTGTAGTGTTGTTTTGACAAAAGATAAAATGATCATTAGGGTTCCAAACGTGTAGATAATCAGCACAGTAACCACGAAGCCATAAATCACCGTTAATTCGTCTAAGGTAGAAGCCTTTCGGAAACTCATCATCTTCAGTTAGTATCTCCGATGCTATTGTGATGGAACCTGCTGGAGCTTGTTGTTGCTGTAAAGGATTGTTTGAATTACCCTCAAGCTGATCAAGGTACTCCAGTCTTATGTGAGGCCCTAACTCAAGCGGGCACAATTCCAAACCAAGTTCCCCAGCTCTTTTATAGATTTGAGTCATATTAGCTCCTTCGGGAAAACCAAGGTCTTCAACAGTTAGTTCAACGGTCTGTATGCTGTACTTCGTATCAGAAGTCATAAATTTATCGTCTGCAAATAGCCTCTCTCCATACTCATTCATTAAGATAGAGTGTTGTTGCAATTTCTGGATAAGCTGCGATTTAGTAAGTCCACCAACTTCCACCGTTCTACTTATAAATGTGCAATTAGGATATATTTCATCATTTTCAAAACGCAATTATAGTCACTCCTATCAAATTTTTGTACATAGAAATATTCTACAATTGCCTATAAATTTCCTTGGTCACTAAAAATGAAGAAGCCTTCCGACTACTTCGTCATCTGTCTCAAAATACTATTTCTTACTCTGAAAATTGTCGTACTAGATAGTTTCATTTGCTTGCCAATCGCTCGCATACTATTTCCATTAAGTAATGAAGCACTTCGATTTCCCTGTCTCCTTGTACTAACGAAATACGTTTTTGCACCTCAATAAATACTGGATCACTTGTCCCACCACTTGCTTTTGGTAGTGTTGCCTCAATGCCGTACATAGCAGTTTTTGCACCTATAAAGCTGTTGTTATCAACTTTTGCTACTGGCTATCTAGCTTCTTCAATTGACTCGATTATCCAGCTATAATCCTCAATTCACTTCAATAAATTTTCTTTCATTACCTTATTCTGCACTTGTTTCAAGGTTTGCCCTCCTACGGTGTGATATAATACTTTTGAAAAACCTCAAAGGGCATAAACCAATTCTTAGCTGTAGCGTCTGCAATCGCTGCGGCTTTTTTATGTTATAATTTGGTTAAAAAGGAGCTGTTTCTAATGTACGAATATAAGTTTGTTAAAATTGAGTTTAAAAAAATATCAGGTAGACCTACCGAAGATTATCGAGAAGTAATTAAAAATCACGCAAAAGAAGGTTGGAGATTTATCCAAATCTTAACTCCTGACTTTACTACTGCACCTGGGATGGGTACTTACTATGAACTAATTTTCGAGAGACCACAAAATACATAAAATCTATTTTTCAGGCTATAAACTATACAAACATAGCTACCACGTCATATAAATAGTAATGTAAAGCTAATTTAGCCTTACACCTCCGAATTTTGTTACTAAGGGTCACTCCTATCCCAAGTGACCCTTTTTTGTCTTATTTCACAAAAATATATTTTTTAATGCCTATAGCTGAATGGTTTAACACCTCACTTCTTCTCTAAAGATTATTTCAAAAAATATACATAAAAAGGACAGAAGAGTGTCAAAAATTCCGATTACTTTAAAGTGGATGATTGCTATCGGAATTATTATTATCCTTACTTCATGTTACTTTTTAAAAGACCACCAATAATATAGATGGATAAAATGGACAGTTTACATTTTGTTTGTTGCAGGGATTACATTAACACCATTTGCTAAAGAATCTACTGAAATAAATGTAAAAAACTGGATAAATTTATTGAACAGGCTATCTATGGACAGTCTGTTTTTATCCTGTTTCCCACTTACTGCACATTTACTTTCTATTAACCTTTACAAAATTTTTCACAAAATCCTCAAGAAGGTCTGACCGGGACTTCCATTCTCGAGGATTTTTATTTTTTCTTACTTCCTCCACCTACACAAACGACTAATATGCTCAAGCTCTTGCCCGATGCTTCTTAACTTCCTATAAGTCGTTCATATTCTGCATTTTTGGGTTGGATCATAAGCTCTTCGTTTCGGACATCCTCGGCACTCAAGAAAAGCTATGTGGTCCTGTTGATTGATCAGCCTTGCTCTACGCTGTTTTTCCTTACGAACCGTTAAGCACCCCATTCAACCGTCACCTCCGCACTTGGCTGCTCTGAGTAGAATTTCCGAACATTCATCTCAACTATCTGATAGTCATCATGCCAAATAATTTTGTTGCAAACATCCTTAATGCCCTTAATCAAGTTATCCAAATCAGTCTTTGTTATTGGACGTATTTCACCATTCGCTATAAGCTTCCTCTTAGGTCCTGTACGTAAATTATCAATATCTTCCAAACATCATAGACTGGTAATAATACCAATCGGAAGGAGATTTACAGTGGATAACAATGTTTTTGTCCCAATTTTTACGGCATTCCTCGGTGCCATGGTCTGCTGGATTTCAGTTTTAATTCAAGTAAGAAAAAAGGTTAATAGTGAGTTGCTTATGATAGCAACTCATTTTGTTTTATTGAACATTTTCTTTTCAAAAGCTCTTTACCTATACTCCAAAGTTCCCTATAAACCTTTCAGCATGATGTAACCATTCCAATTTGCATTATTAGCTGGGCCAATAATTTCCCAAATAACGATGATTGCATCTTTATCCGGCAATGCTTCAATTAGTTTAATTTTGCCGTTATCGAACATGTCAGTTTTGGGCTTTATCCAAGTGATTTCGTCCATTTGCCCTCGCCTTTCGTTGTGTCGAACATTTAAATTTTTAATCACAGGCTTAATTAACAAAAAACATATTGTGAAGCATTATCCACTGCATTATTTTTTATCAGACTCAGGTTAGGAAATAAGAAATAATTTCCCGGGTAAGCGCAAGAAATGACAAGTTTAGTCTTACATTCCAGCACCAAGCGACTGATTTCATCGTTATCCTTCATCTGCTCAAAAATCCAAGCAAGCAATAAAACTTTAGTCTGTACATCATTCATCCAATTGCACCACCTATTCTAGTAGATACTCAATTTCAACTGTACCTTCTAACTTCTTTGTAACCCTGCAATATTCGCACTTATCACATCTATGTGGTTTTTTACGTCCTAATTTCACTTCTGTGATGCTCAGTAGCATAATTTGGAAATATTCCTTTTCAAAGTCAAAACGTCCAGAATCGAAGTGTAAAACTGCTTTATCTGGTGTCGATTCTTTTATAACTGCCAGTAATGCCTTTATTTAGAAAGATGATTTCTCGATACACCCACATCTGCAGAACATAATCGAAGGCTTATACGAATGAAACCCAATTGGTTCGATTTTACCGTCATTCGGAAATTTGGTTGCCCCCAAACTCAATCCCGCTAATAACTAATCCCTGTAAGCTCTTTGAGTATCGTGATCTTCCTAACAATACTTAGCAGCCCTTGAACTAGCCTCCCATTATTCAAATGGCTATTTGATGCAGTTTTCATAGCAAAAGAAAAAGCCTCCATCCTAAGATGAAAGCTTTGAAAATTCATAATACTTAAAATACTAACTATAGATATGGAAAATCAAGATATATATGAAAAGCACTTTATATATTTTCCTGTTGATGGTAAATTTATATTAATTGAAACAACTGAAGATATTAAATCAAGTAAAGAAGCACTACTAATTAATTTGAATAAATTTATTTCATGTAAGCAAATTAAAACTTTTTAGAAAATATTTTTTTTACTATTTTTATAGTTATATTTACGCAAGTCAAATGTACTCATGATTACAAGGGGGGTTACATAAATGGGATTTCGTTTCAGAAAAAGCGTTAAAATTGCTCCAGGAGTTAAACTAAATTTAGGTAAGAGAGGCGCTAGTGTCACCGTTGGCAATAA
Source organism: Lysinibacillus sp. 10T31 (assembly GCF_056394365.1). Classification (NCBI taxonomy): domain Bacteria; kingdom Bacillati; phylum Bacillota; class Bacilli; order Caryophanales; family Bacillaceae; genus Lysinibacillus; species Lysinibacillus sp. 10T31. The sequence goes on along the minus strand of NZ_JBFTHS010000015.1, from coordinate 91,527 downwards.
ATATGCTAGAACAACATTTGGAAAAAACAGAACTACCCTTTCCAGTTCAATCCCTGGCACTGGTATTTCCTATTCTAAACAAATTACAAAAAGAAACAAACGACCACAACGGATCGCATATGAAAATACCAATAATGCATTGCCTGACATAACCCCAAATATACAAGAAGTTGAAAAATACAATGCTTACATTAATATGTTAACTTCTGTCCATTTAGAAGCTGAAAATGATGTTAATTGGCGTTTAGTTGCTGAGGAAGACATAAAATATTTGTTAAATGAAGGCCCTAATGTAACATCTATTATGAATGAAATTGCTAACTATAAACCTACTTTTCGTGACAAACTTTTTAATCGAATTACTGCCAAGAAAATGATTATTGAAGAAAAGTTACCAGAAGCTAAGAAGCTAGATTTCGAAATCTATCAAAGAAAACAAAGACTAAAAGATGCAGCTTCAAGAATTATAAATGGTGATAGTGATGCATGGATTGTTGCATTGACGGATTATGCACCATTTGATGATATTGAGGGTTTTGGAAGCGACTTAAACTTTGCTATTAATAACAATGAACTTATAGTGAATTTTACTGTTGGGAATGAGGAGGTCGTTCCAACAGATGTTTTAACTCTAACGACAACGAATAAACTCTCACGAAAAAAAATGGGGAAAACAAATTATTTAGCACTTTATCAAGATTACGTTTGTAGTTGTGTTATTCGAATTGCTAGAGAGGTTTTTGCTATCCTCCCTATCGATACAGTACTTATCCATGTTTACGATTTTGCTCAAGCTGACTTACCTCCAAAGAAAGGCTGCATACTTTCAACACGAATAAATAGAGATAATCTAGAAAACTTAGATTTTGAAAACATAGACTGTTCTGATACCATTGAAACATTTGAACATAATATGAAACACCTCAAAACTAAAGGATTTAGATTGGTGGAGGAATTGTAATGAATGGTTGCTTAACTTTAATTATTGTAATAATTGCACTAGCAATAATAATAAATTTCCCTTTATTTACAATAGGAATTGTTTTAATCTGCTGGGGAATATACGAATACAAAATTAATAAAAATCTTAAAGCTAAATCTAAATTAATACCGACTATTATTACACTCGGATGTATATTATCTTTTTCAGGGTGTGCATTAACTTTGACTACTGACACTAAAACAGAGAATGTGGAAAGTTCAAAAAAAGACAAAGAGGATGTAGGCGAAAACAAGGCAAAGCAAGTAGAGACAGCTTCTGTTGAAAATACAACTGACTCACCTACTGCAACATCAGATACAAAGCAAGAATCGGACCAAGCACCACAAATTAAGAAGGAAGAAGAAAAGCAAGAAGTCAAAGAAGAGCCAGTAGTAAATAATGAACAAAATCAGGAAGTAAATAATTCATCTAACACTACTTCCAATCCAGGGGCATCAGGTACTCAGCCTAGTGGTAATTCTCAAGAAACTGTTAATACAGTTACAACACCTAGTACTCCTCAAAAAGAGTACTTTAAAAATTGTACTGAGCTCAGAAAAGTTTATCCAAGTGGAGTCCCTGCTAACCACCCCGCATATGCATCAAAGCATGATCGTGATAAAGATGGTTGGGCTTGTGAACGATAATTATATCAAATTTCTCAATCTAACAATCCAACTTATTACTAAGAGTAATATATTAATAATTAATTAAGGTTTCTCTATTTTGACATATATTCACTATAATTATATTATTGGTTGGAAACTTTCCACCTTACATCTATTATGTTAACTTCTTTAGGAACTTTAATAATTGCAACTATCACTAAAATTGTTTTAACTGTACTAACAAGAATGTTAGTGGACTATAAAAAAGCCCAGGCTCAAATTAATTGAGTTTCTGGGTTTTTTAGTAGAATAATATTAATTTTGTTCATAATTTGTTTCAACATAATCGATTCCTTTAGCAGTAATCATCGTTACTGCAAAATAATCATTTCCCATGTCTACAATATAAATATATTCAAATGTAACAAGATAATTATAAGCTATTCTTCACCATTTCTTTTCCCGCATAGTTCATTTGTTTTACAGATTAAACTGTTATTCGGACTAGTTGAAAAATAATTACTATATAGTTGTTCTTAGATTTCTTATATTCTTTCGTTGCTTCTATATCTCATATTTCTACTACTGATTTTCTATTTGTATGATTACATACACTAACTGGCTTAGTTGCATGTCCTTGGTCGTCTGTACACCAAGACTGTGATTGGAATGCAAGGAATATACCAACCCATCTATTTTCTTCCTCAAAATGAATGAATACACCACCATCTTGCCATATCCCGTCGTCTTGCCTAAAATCCCTACTATTTCCTTGATTCATATGAATATCATGAATGCCTCTGCCTGGAGAAAAACCAAAATATTTATCTCTTTCGTTTTCATTTTTAAATTTTTCTCCGTAAGCGTAAACTGTAGCTTTTTTAGTCATTGCCTCTTGCATATATTTATTGACTTTCTCATTTAAGTCATTGTCTGGACCATTTTTTGTAGCAGGTAGAGGAATCATTTTTTGTGGATCAAATAAGCCACCACGAATATAATCTAATGCAATTTCGCGATTTTCATTTGTAACTTCTGTGAAACCTTCTTCGTAATTTGGAATAATTGTTATTTGATTCGAGTTAAAATCTTCGCTAACAAAATATAGGACTTCTGAAGGCTTTACCTTTGAGGCAACATTAATTGCAATCCTATAATTCTCCTCGCTTTTATCCTTCTTTGTTGCTCGGATATGCACTTCGTAATGAGGGGTCTTGTCAAATGAATCCACAGGTCTCACGTCAACAACTTTACCTTTTAGCACTCCATATTTGAATAATGGCATAGAACTATAACCTCCAATTTAATAGATTTTCTCCATCCTTATCTCACCTTAACTAGATTAATTTTTGTTTGATAATCGTCAGAATGAAATCATCTTGGTATACTTTGAAGTTAGTCTAAATGAAATGAACTCTAATTATCATTATTACTCAAATAAGCGATACTATCTTCATCTTGCTTGATTAGCCCTAGTTTCCTCAGACTTTTTTACGGTTACCTTACTAAAATACTCACTTGTTTTAACTCACTTTATAATATTTATTCTATCATTCCTAAAAATGGAACTTCAATCATTTATTCACGCCAAATTTCGACGTCCGTAACGACACTTTAATAGTTTAAATTGTTCTTGAGATTGTTGACGCAGTGTGACCTTTTTATTGGTGAGAATATTCAATTCCAGTTAAGCTTTGCAAAACATTTAACAAGAGCAAATAAAAGTTAAAAAATTTGTTGATTTTTCCTGTTTTTTGTTTTATATTTACATTATCCATGTGCTGTTTAACAGGTAACTGTTAGGCAGCTTTTTATTTAATCCAAGGATCTGCCAAGCTATTATTAATTAGGATAAGTAATCTGCTGTTTAATCCCGCTAAAGATTAGGCAACTTTTTTATTGCCAGCATGTAATAATTATTGGTACACCAATGCTATAATGATTAACCTACATATCACTTTATGTTTTTGATCTAGGCAAGGATCTTTCACTAACTATTTCAGCCTCTGCTACACCACTTATACCAAGCGTTCTCAACAATCTATTTTTTTATTTTGAACATTTGGCACCTCTACCTGTTCCAGTCCATTAATGACCCTATCCACTTCCATGTAATCAATTTTCTGATTAACACGCTTCTAAACTACGAATAATGTCATATGCTCGTTAATCGCAACACTACAATCTTCCATGTTCACTTTAACTTTCACTACACCGATAGTTTCTTGATTATTTTCATGAAAACCACCATATTAAGTCTCCATTCCATACATTACGCTAGCAGTGTTTAGCTTAGCTATGCTCCTTTTTCAGTCCAGGGATATAAAGAAATGCATATTTTAGGCTTTCATCATTTTGATGAATGGCTTTGAATTGTTTTTTAACTTTCGCCAGTTAAGTGCATAAAATTTTTACCTCTCAGCTAATTGAGATGATGTTAAAACTTCATGATTTTTATCAGGGTATCTTCTTTTTTGTCGAGTATTTATCAATAAAGGAGTTGTTTTGAATGTCTTCAGAAAAAGTATCTATCGGTCTTACACAATTTACAGACTTTACTTTCAAAGGCGTTACTGGTAAAACCTCAATGGTTAGACAAATAAAATATCAAGATGAATACAATCCTGCTTTTGATTACTGGAAACCTTTACGGGATGGTATCCGAAAATTTCATGAGAAAGAATTTAGTAACGATTACCTACTTTCTCTTGCTAACAAGGCTTCTCAAGCTAAACAAAAGAATTACTTGGAAGCAGTCAAAGCGCATTTAAAATTTATTAAAAATAAAGAAATTGAATGGTTTGAACCAGGCAAATCCAATTGGAATAGCGAATTTTTAACTGTACGTTCATCACCAGAACTTGGATTAAAGATTGATGGTGTTCCACACTTAATCAAGTTATATTTCAAAGGCAAGGACGAACGAATTGATAAAAATAAATGCCGCTCCTGTTTGACACTCTTAAATCAATCTGATTTCACCATTGAGCATTCTCCTGATATAAAACCGGCAATTTTAAACGTCCAAAAAGGTAAATTGATTTCAGATGAAGCCTTAACCGAAGATCATCTAATTGCGCTTGAGTCTGAAGCAGCACAATTTATGGTCATCTGGAACAAAATTTAATGAGGCTTTAATTTACTTTGGTTAATTTCTCGTACAGAACAAAGAGAGTATAAATTCTAATTTATAATTATTTAGTACCGAAAAAGTTACTAGGGATACCACAATAAAAGGCCACTTTTAAACGAGTGGCCTTTTTTGTATCTTCTTTTCGATTCATATTAATTCATAATATAGAAATAACAAGCCTCATACTAGTTAATGAAGGCTTTGTTCCCCCGATATATCTATTTATAAGTTAGCTCACTTTTACACACACAGCACACTTAGCTAGACGTGTACATAAAACTTTGAATTGTCACAAATGCCGAAAATAAAAATACCCCGATTAATAACCAACCATAAACTTTTCTCTCACTCTGAAATTCTTTAATTGCTAAAGTTAACATAAATAATCCTAAGAAAAATATCATTAAAAAATTCAGTTGATAATCGCGTGTGATAAGTCCATACGCTGAGAGAGATATTGTTATGATTGAAAAAACAATTTGTGAAATTTTTAGCAAACTTCCCACTCCCCTTTAAACTGCCTTTTCATTAATAGAATTTTGAAATATTCTTATTTTATCATACAACAAAAACTAGGTTTTAGAAATAAATGACAATAACTTGCGAGTTTATGGATGAAGGTTAGTCGTCTGTCTGTCCTGTGATGAAACTTACCGTGTAGCACTACCACCGTTGTACAATACAAATCACAAACTATCATACATGTTTTACATACTTGCAGTGTTAAAAAGAAAGAGACTCACATATTTCTTGATCTTTTGCATATCATTAAAATGGGTTATAGAGGTAAAAGTGATGACAGAAATTGAAACTCTTGGTGAATCGAATCATAGTATAATTACAGTTACAGTAATTCACATAATGAGGTGATATTATGGAAAAGGATGAATTGATCTGCAAGACTTGTGGTTACAACTCTTTTGCAACTGGTCAACTTGGTCATGGTCGTTTTACGACAGACGGTAATATTAGACCTATAGGATCTTTAATCGCTTCTGGTTCTCCACTCATTTTTTCATTTTGTAAAAATTGTGGTGAGGTGACATCGATTAAAGTAGCTAAACCGGAAAAATTCAATTAATCCCTCGCACCAGGGCCACTTCCAATCGAGTGAGCCTTTATCAAGTTTCTTTCTGCATACTGTTCAATAAATCATCAAACTTCTTTATAAGAATCAAAAAGTTTAATGAACGCCGGAATGGCTCCTTCATTCAAAGAATACATCTCGTTTAAATAAAACCTACCTGTATTTGTGCTAGCGTAAATCCATAAATCAATCTTATCTTTTGAGCCATTCTCGTATATTACTTCAAGCTCATATAATGGACCTTCATCTGTATGACGTCCTGATAAAATAATGGCATTGTGCATTGCATCTTTAATAACGTTGATTTCAACAGCATTTTCAATTTCTCGTCTATTGAACTCAATGTTTGCACCTCGTCCACTGACAATTATTTTTCGAATTTCACCCACAAATTCAAAAGTTTTGACTTCAGTTTTTACTCCTTCACTGCACCCTACGAGAAGCAACAAAACCATTAACATAACCATTCTTTTCACTAAATCTCAAACCTCCTAGACTTGAAATTTAAAGCATATTTACCAACCGCTAGAATTCCCACTATTTATGGTCTTTCTGATACGCTCCTCCTATTGTCAGCAATGGAATATATCCATAGTTTCTATAATATCCTAATTATGTTATCTTATCACTAATCGACATCCAAATATCAGGAGCTGCGATGCCATGAAAACTTCTTCTTCAATCGGGAAATTCATTTTTTGGATAGGCTTCTTTTTATGTATAAGTGGACTTGAAACGTCGCTCGGTACATTTGAATACAATTCATTCATTCCGAATAAATCTGTAGTACTACTATACATTTTTATTGGAATTGCTTTAATGATATCTTCTAACTTTATAAAAAGTAGAATTAATCAATAAGTTTACCCTTAGTGCATATTATCTTTCAGTCATGATCTATGTTTGCATTCAAGAAAAGTAGTAAATGAAAAATTATTTATCGGAGGAATTATCATGTTAATTAGAAGTGCAAAAGTTCAAGATTGTCATCTATTAAGCAATTTAGCCTATAAGTCAAAAGCCTACTGGGGATATACAGAAGATTTTCTACAACAATGTAAAGATGATATAACTGTAACAAAAGAGTACATAGAAGAAAATTCAGTTTACGTATTGGAGCGTGACAACAAGATAATAGCATTTTATAGCTTTACTATATATGAAATGAAATTAGATGCATTATTCATAGACCCTGATTATATCGGTAAAGGATTTGGGAGAATACTATGGGATCATTTATTAAATAAAGCAATTGATTTAGGAATAAGCGAGTTTACTCTTGATAGTGAACCGAACGCAGAAGGTTTTTATTTAAAAATGGGAGCAAAAAATATTGGCTCTACACCATCTACTGTGTTTCCTAACCGTCATCTTCCTTTAATGAAAGTTAATGTTTTTAATTTATTGAATGTTAAGTAAAGACCAAGACAGCAATTAAGCTATCTTGCTTTTTATGCGTACAATAAAAGAAAGCGTATTCGACCTTTCCGAATACGCTTCTATTTTCTAAAATCGCCCCATTATTTAATTTACCTCCACTAATTCAGACTTCCTTTTATGTAAATAATTCGAATAAAATAATATGATTAATACTAGACCTACTATAAATGAGAAATTCCCTATTTTCAGAAAAACGATCTTTGTATAATTGTCTAACGGAGTCAATTGGAAAATAAAATATAACGTCAAAGGTATACCCACTAGAGAAACGAATAATATATTTTTATTTTTCCAGAAACCAAATAAGGTTTTTATGAAATAAGTGAAAAAAATCCAAAGACTAAAAACTATTAAAGCATGAGATATTCTATCAGCTAATTGTCCCTTCAGTACAGTTAAAAAAAGAATAGAAAACACGACTAACGAAATAAATGGAGCAATCACAATTAACATATCCATTCTTTTAATTGGTAAATGTAACTTTGAATCAGCCACCAATGACAATGATGCTCTTTGTAAATATAAAAATAAGCAAGCAATCAAAATCAATCCTACATATAACATGATAATACCTTCCTTCATCCCTTTATCCTAATAAAGGAAACTTGTTTTTGTTAAAAATATAGAATGTTATCCTATATTTATTGCTACAATACACTATCATTTTTCTTATTCGAGTATTGGGTTTTGTTGCATTTAAAGCAAATTCCCACCAAAAAGAGCGAATTCTAAGCTCAATAGTATCTAATGCAAGTTATCCTCCACGAAATTACACCACGCCAATTTTTTAATACTCCTGTAACTCTTACTGTTGTCTACATTTATAGCTCGTTCAACGCATAAAAAAGCCCTCCACTGATATGTGAAATGCTCGATCTTTATAGTTCACTTAATAGTTTTTATAAATATAATCAATTCCGGACTTACATTTTTCAACAGGAGGGGAACCAGCTCCCCCCTTTCTTTTATTAGTGAACAACCTTTTTATTGACTAGCTTGGTACTACCAAAAGCAATTACTAACGCTATTAAAGAAATAACAAGTGGCGGAATAAAGCTTGTATTTCCAAACACTACTTGTGATGATAAAGTCGAAGCCTCTTCCCATCGTATGCTTGGCGTATAGAACATTGTTAATAGCATACCTGATAGCACTTGCAATACTACAAATGCTAACGTGAAACTCCCTGCAAATAATAAGTATTTTTTCAAGTTAATCCTTCCCCACCCGTATGTTACTACATCTTATGTTTAAATAAGTTGCGCAATATTCTATTTATCGTCAAAAAATATGCCCTAATTCTTTGTTTTTTAATCAACTTCTTTTTAATTTTTTCAATGTCACTTAGTCGATTATTCATTTCATCCATACGTTTCTGTAATAGAACGGCATTTTGTTTTCCGATTTCAACATTTCTTCTTTTCGCTTTTCCTTTTAAAAGCGTAATAAATTATTATAATAATGATAAATGGTAATATATAGAACGATATTACTTAGAAGAAACCAACGATATTACTAAAAATATGGCTAATCATTTTCAATCTCCCTAAGGGTAGCACAAAAAAAGAATTATCTATTATCATTCTTTACGACAATACTTAAAATATCTCTTATTATATCAATAACAACTTCTGGCTTATCAAAATGTATCGCATGCCCAGCATCTTCAACGACAATATGTTGCTTATTTATTGACAAGTTTGCAAGCTCTTCCTGAAGTCTCATCCAAGCAGCCATTGATTCCTTTGTGTGAATAGGCTGCAAACCTCCTGTAACGACAATCAATGGAATATTCCCAAAAGATTTAGAAGTACGAACTTGCTCAAAACTTTCTTCAATCTCATTAAGAGATCCTTCTATAGTAAATTGATTATAATACGCATCCTGAACTTCTTTTGTAAATAAGGGAGGCAATATAATATTTTGATCCTCATGAGATGAATCTAAGAGAACTACTCCTGCTACTTCCTCTGGATAGTTACTTGCAAATAATCTTACATTTAATCCTCCTATTGAGTGACCTACTAATATATATGGAGGCTTTACACCTGCTTTTTTAAGTAATATACGCAAGTTATCGACACTTTGTCTACTATGTCGAGGTCTGTCATCCATTTCACTTTTTCCGATTCCTGCTCTGTCATAAATAAACATTCTTGAGAACTTTGATACTTCATCTTTAATCGAATTCCAGTTTTCTAAAGTAACTCCATACCCAGATTCGAAAACTACAGTTGGACCTTCGTTATGCTCCCCTAACAATTCATAGTATAGTTCAATGCCACCTATATCTAATTTTCCCCCTGTTTTATTTTCAATAAATTCACTCATATTTAATCCCCCTTTTTATCAAAATTTTAATTTAAAAACCATAGAGTTTAAAACTTTTTCTAATTAAAAAACGGTGAAAATTAAGCGTTTATTTGTTCTTTTCACAGAAGAAAATGTTTATAAAGGATAGATCGTTCAAGTTTCTCTATAAGATAAAGTTCATGGAAGAGTTACATTCAGCAATTTCAGTACTAGTATCCTTAATCGCTATAATTAGCACTTTTAATTAACTCATCTAAATTAGTCCAATTTTGCCCTTTAATACTGTCAAATATATTTCTTCATTTCATCATTAAATATACCATATTTCCAGAATGATATAACTCTTGCTATTATTCAGATAAAAAATCCACCTTTTCCCTATCACTAAAAATTCCTACCTAAGATAGATTGAGTAGCAATTTACATTTCAAGAGCGATGTTATCATCGCTCTTGAAATCTTCGCTTTTCCGCTAAAGAGGCTCTGAAATTCTCTAGGAATCATATTGACCATAAAAACTTCGATACGACAAACTCAGATTAATCTCAAGGGAAAAAGCCAAGCCCAATACTATCGTTTAACCTTTAAACCAAGTAATTCAGCAAAGCCAATTGCTTGTTCAGTGGAAACTACACAACCACTTAAATTCTTTATTGTTACATTTAAACGTTCAAAAGTGCATGTACTGATATCTACATTATTTAGAGGCGTATCGCTAAAATCAACTTCATCAATATTACAGCGTTCAAATTTCACTTTTTTAAATTGGCAATCGTAATAGCTTGTCCCACGTAATGATGACTGATCAAAACAAATCTGTTTTAATCTTGCTACTCCAAAGTTACACAAATTCATTACACAACCTTCAAAAGAGACGTTTCCTAAATTAGCATCTGAGAAATCAACACCTAACAACTTACAGTTTCTAAATGTAACCCGATGTATAATACCTTCGTTGAATTTTGAGTTAGATAAATCGCAGTTTTCAAAGATTACATCAGTCATATCAATTTTATTGAAGTGCCAGTTAGTCAAAGATACTTTTTGAAACATAACTTTAGATACAATTAAACGTTCTATACTATCATTCTCTCTATTTATATTCGTAATCAGTTGATTCGATAGATAAGGTTCTTCATCGTAAAAAATGTCTTCAAAAGTTCCTTGAGCCAAATCATTTGGAATTAGTGGAAGTTCAATTTTAAATTTTGTAGTCATTCTATTTGTCCTTTCTCACTTTTATTGCGCTACATAATATATTTTACATGAAAATCCTATTATCTTTCATATGTATATAAATAAATTCAAAGTACCACAACCGAAAGATTGTGGCAGGAAATTTTATACGTCTTCCTTTTTATTTATTACGTTTTGAGGAAGTGTTTTCGTTGTGTTGTTTTTCATTATTTGCATTGTTCATTTGTTCTTTAGTTAGATCATTTTCTTCTCGCACATCTAAATCATCTGGACTCAAATCTGCTCCAATTTCTACTTGGTCTTCTTCACTTTTATTGCGCTTTTCTTTTGTCAAAATTATCACCTCCGATATATAAATTATCCATTTTGGCGTAAATTATACTTGTCAGAATGTAACCTTAATGTTACTTTATTTCCTCGATGATAAACTATTCTGGTCTCATTTAGGAAGTACCATTTCAACGAAGTTCATTGTAATATGAGAATTGATTAAATATAAGGAGAAATAACTTATGGCTGAAAAATATGTACACCACATTTGCATACAAACGAATACATATGATGAATCTTTAAATTTTTACATCGAAGTATTAGGATTTGAACTAGCACAGGAGTCACCAAATTTCCACGATAGACATTTTAATACTTGGTTAAAGCTCGGAGCCTTTTATATCGAACTCCAAACTGGGAAGTATAATGAAGACCTTGATACATGCAATTCAAATGCTCAAGGCATTGTACATATCTGTTTATGGGTTGACAATCTTAGTCAAGAAGTAGAACGATTGAAGGATATGGATGTTCATTTTATTCGAAAAAATGATGAAATTATAAGGTTGAAAATGGCCAGCTTTGTAAGTTACTAGCGCCTGAAGGAACTATTATAGAAATTCGCGATAATAAAGGAATTTAACGTGATCAGGGGATTTTCTTCATCCCTCTTCGTTTTTTTCTGAAATACGCCAGGTCTCATTATAAAAATGAGTCCTGGCCTTTTGTTTGGATAGCTAAATGTAGCTACCCTAAGTTCTTCACTGCTTATAATCCTCTCATTTTTTGTCCAAGCTATAAACAAAACCCTTTACTCCGCAAAATTACACAGAATTTCTAAAAGTAGGGATCAAAAAATGAAGAAAAAATTTATGTTAATAGTAAGTTTAACAGCTGTACTATTACTCTCTGGATGTTGGGATGTTACTGAACCACAAAGAATGTACTATATTGACGGAATTGGTATCGATTATAAAGATGGCCAATATGAAATATATATGCAAATCATTAATTTTGCGAATGTAGCTAAATCTGAAGGGCCTACTCCTCAAGCAGCACCATCAGAAATTGGATATGCTAAAGGGAAAACGATGGAAGAAGCCTTTTTTAAATTATATCGCTCCATCGACCAAAAAGTATTCTGGGGACATATGACTTTTATTCTTTTCTCTGAGGATGCCTTGAAAAATAAGAATTCCATTCCTGTTGTTGACAGTTTTTTACGTCATCGGGCAACGAGATATCAAATATTAACTTTTGTTACAAAAGACCCTATTAAAGATGTTCTTTTAGTTACACCGTTATTAAATAAATCATTAACAGCTTCAAAACTAAGCAATCCATTGCATACGAAAGAGCTACAAACATATGTAGAGCCCGTTGATTTAAGAAAACTTATCATCTTCTTAGATGAGCCGAGTCATGAAGTGAATGTTCCACTTGTAACAATTAACAAAAACTGGGAAACGACTGATAAACCAACAACGGAAACTGCATTAACAGGTTTCGGAGTAGTTTCAAAGGATGGATTTAAAGGCTTTTTAAATGATGGGGATGCAAGAGGAATCCAATGGATGTATCATAAAAAAACTCGAGGAGACGTAACCATTAAATTAGACAATAAAGAAAAAGAATACCTAACAGTTGATTTAGAAAAATTAAGTACAAAAATTAAACCAATTGTAAAAAACAATGAAGTAACATTTGAAGCTGAAATAAAATTAAATGCAATCATCAATGGTTTCAAAGGAAAAGTAAACACTGACGAAATAAGAGAAGGTATTATTAAGGCGGTTAAAAAAGATATAAAATCATCATATGAAGAAGGACTAAAACTGGATGTTGATGTTTTCCGCTTATCAGAGCAGCTATATCGAAAAAACGTAAAGGCATGGAAAAAAGTACAGAAGGATGGCAAAATACCATTGACAGCAGACTCACTTAGTAAAATAAGTATTACCGTAAATAAAGTTAATCCTGGTCGAAAAACATTTGCTGAAACAATTAATGAATAGCTATAACAATTAGGCCTAGGCATAATTGTAGCTGTCGCACAGATAAATTGCCACAGGATGACTGAGTTTCTCTATTTCAGTGGATATTTGGACACCCGCTGAAAAAGCGTAAAGCACATTTGTGTCAGCTATCTAACGATATATTTAATTCACTGAAATAAACTCTCATTCGAACTGTGATTTTAGGTTCTATGTGTTATAATTCTGTTGATGGCTAAGCCATTATAAGGGCAAGACCAATTCTGAGCTGTAGCGTTGTCATACGCTACAGCTTTTTATATTGTTATTTTATAAAATATCGGGGTGCTCTTAATCGGACGACGAACCACTATCACCGCAACTAGATGTATCACTATAACTAGACACACTTTCCACGCAATTGTGTGTATTTGAATCTTCAATTGATACAAATGTATTTGTTGAACTATAATCAATATGAGTACTCGAATGATTGGAATGACTTCTTTTTGAACTATCATGATTAGAGAATTCCTTTTTTATTAAGCTAATCACACCTACTAAAATAATGATTCCGATAATTACAGTAGAATCCCATTCTTCTCTCCCCCTTTCAGATAATAATTCAATTTTCATCAAGCGAGTTAATAAACCATTTTTATACATTTCCGCAAATTAAAAGAAGTTACTCACTTTCCTGATGGCGAACGTCCTTAAAATTCGTTCGTTACAACGTTGAACCCTAATGTTTCGGCTTCTAGACGGTCAAAGCCTTCATCTAAATGCATACACCAAAATTTCGAACGTACATCAGAACTCACTAACTCACTCAGTTTTCGTAATGATAAGTGCACATTGCCTTCATAATCAGCTTTACAAGTATCTACATAAACATAATCGAAGACCATTGGATTTCGTAAAGATTCTTTTAGGTTATTTGTATCTCCTGTATAATAAATAAGTTTGTCATCTATAGATAATTCAATTGAATAAGAAGGTATCTCTTTGACATGACTAGTTCTCTCGAATAGTACTTCACAAAAATTAAGTGTGTACTGTGTATCCGATTGAAATTTTTTTGTTAAGCAATGAACTTCTGGAATAATGCCATTAATGGCCAACATTTCTTCAACTTTCACATCATAAGCGGAATAAATAGAAACATTAGGTTTTGCCATTTCACCATGGCTATAATAGCTATAAAAAATAAAATCAGCAAGGCTTCCTACATGATCTGCATGCGTATGAGTAATCAACACATGGATATGCTCGATACCTTCTAATAAATTATTTTGCTTAATGCGGTGAAAAATATTGCTACCACAATCAATAAGCAACATCAGATGTCCTACTTTATAATACGCTGAATTATTACCTAATTTCGTATTGAACGCACTTCCAGAGCCAATGAATTTCAACATAAAGTAGCCTCCCTTCTCCATTTACTTTATTTTACAATCATTATATTAGGTTCTTTAATGCTACTCCCTAATTTCCATCTGTTCAAGAACTATCTACTTAAGGCATTCTCCTAATGATTTCTATGTTAGTTGAGACCTCTCAACTAACATAGAAATCATTTTCCACTATTTATTTAATTTGATCGGATCGGAGGATATTTCATACCTTCTTCGATACTTCTTCCATCATCAAATACAATTAAATCAATCTCTTTAGTTTTTGCGTGATAAAAATATTCGTATACATATGAAGACGGTTCATCTTTAAATGTCACTGTTATATCATATCCTCCATATTTATAATTTTTGTTTACTTCTTTAGTTTTAATATTACTTTTATCAACACCTTGAGCAGCAATATAATTTTCAATTGCATTTTCGGCTTCCTCAACACTTCCCGTCACTTTACTAAAATACGTATATAAAGTTACAACGAAAAAAAGAGTAAAAATCAATAAAATTAATAATATCTTTTTCATCTAATGACCCTTTCTTTTTATCCAAATATTTCATTTGGAAAAATTTTATAAATTTATCCCCTTTCAAATTCTTTATTTGATAATATTGGAATAAGAACAAAAAAATGAAGGGATGGGTGTTATGAAAGCTATTATTTTTGACTTTGATGGAACTTTAGCAAACACATTACCAATTTGTTATTACGCCTTTCAGAATGTCTTCAAAGAATTTGACAATAAAGACCTTTCTTCAGAAGAAATTAAAGCAATGTTCGGTCCATCAGAAACAGGAATTATTAGAGCAAATCTAATAAATTCAAATAAAGAGCAAGCTATTGAATTGTATTATAAAAAGTATTTAGAGAACCATTCAAACTTAGTTAAACATAATGCGGAAATTGATGAAATGATCAAACATTTAAAAGGCAATGGTATTAAATTAGGCATTGTTACTGGAAAAGCAAGAAGAAGTTTAGACATTTCATTAAAAGCACTTCAAATGGACCAACTTTTTGATGCCATAATAACTGGCGATGATGTTATTCATCCAAAACCTCATCCAGAAGGAATAATCCAGGCATTATCATTATTGAATGTGCAAAATATTGAGGCTATGTATGTTGGAGATAGTGATGCCGATATACAAGCAGGAAGTGAAGCAAATGTACATACAGTAGGAGTTCGGTGGTTGCAGGATTATCAAACTTCAGAATTTAAAATAGAACCTAATTCTTTCTTTAACAACGTGAATCATTTTGTTGATTTTCTTAATATAGGTAGTCGTCATGAGTTATAAATGGTTAGAATGGGCGAAGAAGATACAATCAATATCCCAAGCAGGATTAACTTTTTCAAAAGATGTCTATGATATTGAACGATATGAAGAATTAAGAAATTTAAGTGC
The DNA here is from genome assembly GCF_056394365.1 of Lysinibacillus sp. 10T31. Lineage (NCBI taxonomy): Bacteria > Bacillati > Bacillota > Bacilli > Caryophanales > Bacillaceae > Lysinibacillus > Lysinibacillus sp. 10T31. Next base: position 75,703 of record NZ_JBFTHS010000015.1, on the reverse strand, counting down.
CCAAATAATGCGAGAATACACAGGATTAGAAATGAAAAAAATCAATGATTTATTTACGAATGAAACGGGTTATCAAACACCAAAAATTGATGTACGAGGAGCAGTTTTTAATGACAATAAAATACTATTGGTAAGAGAAAAAATTGATGATAGATGGTCTTTGCCAGGTGGTTTCTGTGATATTGGTTTGTCGCCTAGCGAAAACATTGTCAAAGAAATTAAAGAAGAAGCAGGCTACGATGTAGTTCCTACAAGATTACTTGCTTTATTGGATATGAATAAGCACCCTCATCCACCTCAACCATATCATTATTATAAATTATTTATTCAATGTGAGATTATTGGTGGGCAAGCAAGAAATGGTTTGGAAACTAAAGGAGTACATTTTTATCATGAAAATAATTTACCATTGCTTTCTAGAGGGAGAAATACAGATTCTCAAATTAAAATGCTTTTCGAGTCCTTAAGAAATCCTCATAAAGATACGATATTTGATTAATAATTATGTAGTTAATGGAACCATTGGCTAAGAAAGATTGGATTTATCAATCGGTAGCTATTCCTGAGAAAAGTCCAATTTCTTAATTTTAATGTTAAGAAATTGGGCTTTTATATTTATAGCGACTTGGATCTAGCTCTTAAATTTCCCCTTAATATTTTTTGGTATGTCATCCACATTAATTACTTTGGAATCACCAGTATATCCTTCTAAGCTTCTAGGAACACAGACAATTGTTCCTTCTTTAAAAGGTTTTTCTGCAAAGAAACTTACAACCTTTTCATTTCCATCTTTATCATAGCCCACTAGTGCATATACGTAATGACCATTGCTATTCGGCGTTTGTAGTTCCTCGTTAATTTGAACATAGTAGTCTTTTTCTATCAAAGCACCCTTGTCACCACAACCAACTAAGAAAGTAGTGAATAACATAGTAAATGCTAAGAATTTCATAATCTTCATTTCTTATGCCCCCTCTTTTATAACGAAAAAAATATCGTTACTTAAGAGTATAGATAAACTCTTAACTACCTTAAATTTCGGAACATGACAGTTAGCTGACAAAATTGTCATCTTCAAAACTTCTATGAACTTGGTTAATATCATTCACTTCGCACTTTCAGTTACCTCCCTCAATGTATCCAAGATTTTTTGACGTTCAGCTTCAAAGTCAATTGAATGTTCAACATTTTCATGGCGCTGATGGAACCAATCAGGGACAACCTCTTTACGCACTTGTAAATTGGATCGATGAGTACGCTGTTGTCGTTGTTGCTTTTGAGCTATAAATCGAAGTTTATCCGCTTCTACCTCTTCAATTGTTTTAAACTTTTTATTAGTCCAAACATGAAGAATCTTTTCAACGTAATTCCAACGAAGCACATTGTTTTCTATCGCTTGCTTCATCGCATGAATAACAAGGTCTTCTGACAGATCATCAATCCAATGTTCGATTTTGTACTTGACATGAGCAACTAGAGAACCAAATCCATTATGCTCATAAAATTGGAATACAGTTTGTAATTTTGAATGATTCTCTCCTGAGGAATGGCTCCTATAATTATAATTATTATTATTTATTAAATTATTATTTAGTGATTTATTATTAATTAGTAGTGACGGTTTTTCCGTTAACGGGTTTTCCGTCAATGGATTAACCGTAAACGGATTTTCACTATACGGGACAGCTTGTAGTGTTTCGAACACTAAGAGTTCCGTTTTTTCAAATCTCCCTAGGTTTGTTCTGCCCTGCATTTTGTGAATATAACCAGCCTTCGTTAGCTCCTTCATAATGTTAGCGGTAGATTCACGACTGCATTTACTACGAGTAGCTAAATCAGAAATACAAAACGACCAATCATCTGGCATTGACAACATATAAGCAAGCAAACCTTTTGCTTTCCAGCTTAGATGAGTGTCATTTAAAAATCCTTTGTCTAAGACAACAAAATTCTCCTTTTTATGAGCCCTAAATATTACCATGATGCCCCTCCTATTGTTTTGTAATTTTTTGGTTATTCCTTATTCATTAACTTATATACAGATTTAGCACAAAATAAGGGACAAATATTTTGATAAAAAGAGGAATTTCCGGCTTTTGAGGGCAAAAAAAATAGGACATGCTATAATTGCAAGTCCTGTTTTTTTCCTTTTTATGGTCCGTCAACACTTTATTTATATAACTCTTTATAAACGATTACTTTTAGTGCCATAATTTCTTCGTCTGTTAATTTACCTTCCATTTCCTGAATGACCTGTTCTTTCGTCATCGAACCATCTTGTACTTTTACTCTTATATTATTAAGTTCCGAGATACCAACTTTTTGAATTAATACTTTTGTAGCCTCTTCTTTTGTTGTAAACGGCAACTTGCTGTTGTCTGCAGTTTTAGCCTCTTCCATAAATGATTTTAATTGAGGGTCACTTTCAATCGTATTTTTAATTTCATCCATTTGGCCACTTTGCTCTAATTCTGTTGAAATAGTATCAACTACCTTATCCGATGCATACTTCATACCAAAATGATAAACCCCATAACCAATAATACCTAGGAAAATTACAATGATCAGAAGGAATTTAATAAATCTCATACTCTCACACTCCTTAATTCTAAACATAATAATACTATATAGTGTGGAAAGATGAGAAATGATAACCTTGCAAACAAGGTCTTTTTTTCAATATCATCCCTACTTTTACAAATACAAGTAACGAATGAAAAAGGATTAAGTCGCAAAGGGACTGAAACACAATCGGCTACATATGACAGACATTCCTACATTCCAATAGAATCAATAAACTACATAATGAAATTTGATCTGGCGTTCAGGGTATTAGAATTAACATTAAATAATAATCTCCCGGTTGAAAATTTTAACCGGGAGATTAGATTTATTTAACATACTTCATATACTTTTTCACAAAATCTACAATGTAAAGTACTTCTTCTTCTGAAATATTGAATAGACTACTAACTTTTCGTAGTTTGGCAGGCGATTTTAATTGTTCACGCACTTGATCAATTCTCATGTATTTACATTTCCGAGGATTTACACAATCTCTAATCTGCTTGTAACGAAGGTAAGCATACCGGGCAAAGGCATTTAACATCTCCCTCTCTTGCTCATCTCGTTGTAATTTTATTGCAGCTTCATCGATCGTTTCCGAATCAAATGTCCATGTACCATCTGTTATTTGCATAGTACCACCTCTTTCGTTGCGTAAAGTTGATGACAAACATGGCTGTACCTTAATTTAATGGCATTAAGGTTTGCCTCCAACAGTTCTATTCATAGCTAGTAGATGCATAAGAAAAAGCCACACCTAGTTAAATGTGACTCTTTTTGTATTTTTGTTCATTTATCCCTAGAACGACAACCCTTCCGCTAATCGTGAATCCCTAAGTAATATTCTTTTTCTATCTTTCCTGCATAATAAGACAGCGTATTTATAGCTACTTTAAAAATCAATATACATATATCTTTTAATTAACTAAAATGGAAATATAATAATTTCTATTATTAGTTAAAAGGGTGGATGCAGATGAACAACCAAACTTATGTGAACTGGAGCGGGCATCATCTTAAACTGACGTGGTTACAAAATCATAGAATTGACGATTTCAGCAAAGTAACAAGTGTTCATGGAGTTTGTTTTTATAAAGGCAACGTTTTATTAGTCCATGTAGACGGGAGAGGTTTTAATTTTCCTGGCGGTCATATAGAAAAAGGAGAAACACCTGAAGAGGCATTTCACAGAGAGGCATTGGAAGAAGGCTATGTAAAGGGACAGATCCACTATATTGGAGCAATTGAAGTCAGTCACGAAGAGAACCCTTTATTCAATGCTGATAGTAAGTACCCTTTAATCGGATATCAAATGTTTTATAGTATGGAAATCCAAGAGTGTCTCCCATTTCTTCGAGAACATGAAACGATTTCGCGTATTTGGGTTGAGCCGGAAGAAATACCTTATGTAATTAATGACCATGAGTTTGCCCACATAGTATTACAAGCAGCTTTAAATAACATACCTTCTAATTTGTAAGTTTCATTTGACTTTAGTTTCATGCATAAGCAATTTTATGTTAGGAGGTTTTTAGTCTACTAGCACTTTATTATACCTGCTATGCTTATTACTTATATTTCCTTAATAAGGCAAGTATGTAGCAAAAGTGATTCAGAATTTTGAAAACTCATCTTTAGATTTATTTTTTTCATTTAAATCAAAGGCATTTCACTATACAAACATAGCTATCAAATCATATTAATAGTAGTGTAAAGCTAACCTAGCTTTGCACCTCCTAGTTTGTGGTTTAGGGTCACTTTGGTTCGAGTGACCCTTATTTATTTGTCTTTCATTGTTATCTGAGTTCCCTCATTTTTTTTCATACCTATACTGATAAAGATATAAGCATTTTTCGATGAGTTATCTCAAATATCGTGTGATGGGATTTTCTCACATTCCTCAGTTCTCATCTCCATAAGTTCCACCAACAATAACTCTTGGCTTTTATATCCATACCTTCCCCCTAAAATCTTTATTAAATTAATGTCACTCTTATATTATTTTAGTAGTTCCATCGTTTAATTTGACTGTAGCTATCTAAAAAATCAATAAGTAATAATTTGGAAAACCTCTTCTTGTTATATTCGTATATATACTAGAACTAACATATGTGAGGTGACGTAAAATGATTGGTGGGTATATTACTTGTATTGTTCTTGCTTTTATCATTATTTTAATGGGTTATCTAATTCATATAAAAAAGAAACTGTGGCTCATTGCTGGTTACCAAGAGGAAGGTTTTATTGGCGATAAAGATAAACTAGCTAAGCTATTTGGAGTTTTCTCATACATAGTAGGTATCGCTACTTTTCTATTACCTTTTGGACTAGAATTTTGGGGTCTCACTAGTGGCATTATATATGCGGTTTGTATATGTCTAGGTACAGTAGCCACTTTGGTCTGGAAACAAATAATTAATAAGCCACTTTAAAAAGAGTCTTTAAATTCCCGATTATAATTTTTAATACGTAAACAGAGATTGAGTCAAAAAAAATTTATAGAAATTTAAATTATCCCCTTGAATTTAGACACGGATCACATTGTCTTCTTCAAGGGGAACATTTTTACGCACATTGTGTCATTTTAGAACTTTTCGTTAGTCATTCCACCACTTTTATCTAAACGATACTTTTTCCTTTATCTTTCCGAACAACGAAAAACATGTAAAGGCTAAATAATAAAATGATGATGACTGTTACTGCTAAAAAATATGTATCTTGAATCTTAAACAAGAAAGTATTCAAAGAATTTAATAATCCAGCTAACATCAACAATAACCAATAGTTATTCTTTCTTTTTGATTGATTACCGTTATTTAGATAATTAGCGGAAAGCCAAATAAAGAAAGGTAAATAACATACAATTGAAAAAGTTAGAATAGCCCATCCAATAAACGACATAGTACAAACACCTCCTAGAACCGTCCTTTTTTTATACGGTTGACATCTATAATAGTTTCAAATTTATTATCCTATAAAAATGTTGCTATCACCTTTTATTTCCTAAGAAACCCGGTGGGAGACTTCGGTAGCTGACGCTTTGCTTTCGCTACCGAAAATAATTGCTGAAAGAAGTTAAAATTGAGTAATTCCTTTATCATTAATTTTGGGGATTTTTATTTCGAACTGAGTAAAACCAAGATGAATACCTCCCCTCCTTTCTACACGTAAACATATTATAGACTGTAGAAGGGAGGGATATTTTATGGGATATTTCGGTGGAAATTATGGTAACTGTTGTTACGGAGGCTATGGCGGTGGCTACGGTGGTGGCTACGGTGGTGGCTACGGCAGTGGCGGCTACGGCGGTGGCTGCGGTGGCGGTTACTATGGCCATGGCGGAGGCCATGGTTCAGCATTCGCATTGATTGTAGTTCTATTCATTCTTTTAATTATTGTTGGTACAACATTCATGTATTAATTTTTCTAATATTTTAGTTTCTATTCAGACCTATAATGAAAAAAGTTAATGCTATTTATCATTGTCACAATTAATCGTTTCCATAACCTCTGTTGCTAAATATCATATGCCTAGTAATAGTAGGATATCTAACCAGCCTAACATATTACAGTAAAATCGAAAAAGGTCACTTTTGTCCAAGTGACCTTTTATTTATCATTTTCTTAAATAATATAATAAAACCGCTACAATAATATTTGGTAAAGCAATGTATATGGAATTTAAAGTAATTTTATTACGTTCGTCCCGATGTTCTGTTGTTTCGGTAGCAAAATTTGCCCTCATCCTATCCCCACTAACCATGGACCCTGAAAAAATTATTGAAATTACAATGAAGATACAGCCTACCGTGCCTGAAACTAAATAAATCTTTTCCATTCCCCACAAAATCATCGAAATTAAAACACCGCAAAGTGATAAGAGAACACCAATTAAAAAGTATTTCACCTCAGATCCCCCTTTCCTTATTTTACGTTTGATTACCATATTTTGTTTCATTTTTTATCGGTGTAAATATTTAATGATGACTCGCTAGCAGCTGGATTCTTCGAGTGATCTTTCTGTAAAAACTAAATATGGAATGCAAAAGCGCATTTGATAGTAATTATCAGCCGATCTTTTCCGGAATCAAACTTTAAATATTCATTTTCTATAGTGCTCATACTTAAAATGTAAATAAGCCTATTCAAGTAAGAATCCTGAATAGACTTATTTTTTGAAGTTGTTATATACTTCCTAAAAATTTTACAGATAACTCATGCTCATTAATATCATTATCCAAGGAGACCTTATAAGCTTTACCATTAGGTTTTGAACTAACGATTTTATGGATTTCTTGATCGATAAAATGAACGGCTACTCCATCATCAGCGGCAATTCCAGATGAGAGTTTGTTTGTTTTAACCAAGTTATGATAAGCTGGTCTTCGAATGATTTCTCCATCATAATGAGGGCAATTACTTCCTGGGAGAAATCCTAAACATGTTATCGGCTCTAATTCTCCTCCAAATGAATCTGTTATTCCTTCCTCGAACCAACAAATTGAGCCAGCACTTATGCCTGTTAAAAGGATTCCCTCATGCCAAGCAATCTTAAAAATGCTATCTAACGACCATTCTTTCCACAATGCTAAAAGGTTTTTAGTATTTCCTCCGCCAACATAAATAATATCTTTCTCCATAATAAAACTTTCTAGATCTCGAGTTGGAGGTGAAAAAAGTGATAAGTGAGACGGAATGCATTGTTGTGAGTTAAAAAAAGAATAAAATTTTGCAATATAATTTTCTGAGTCTCCGCTTGCAGTAGGAATAAAGCAGATCTTAGGATTGACTTTGTTAGACTGCTGTAAAATATATGTATCTAATAATGGATTATGAGGCTCCATAGAAAAGCCTCCCCCTCCTAATGCAATAATTTGTTTCATCTTTTTCCACTTCCATTCTATAGTTTTTTGAATATACTGAATTTAATTATATACAAAGCTAGATATTTATTCCATTTAAAAAAATTCAAAAAGCAAGGCTCAGCTTACTTTAGCAACTGAGCCCAGCATATCATTTTCTATCCTTATTACTTAATTTTTGAATCTCTAGTAACTCAGAAATCGTGACAAATTGATATCCCTGCTCTTCAAGCTCTGGTAAGATTTTTTTCAAGGCCCTTACAGTTTGCTCACGATTTCCACCACCGTCATGAAATAACACGACACTTCCAGGCTTAGCACCCTTTAAGACAGTGTTGACAATTTTCTTTTCTCCAGGACTTTTCCAATCAAATGTATCTAAATGCCATGACCACATGACAACTTTATACCCTTCTTTTGCTATTGCATCAATCATGGAATCCGTGTATTGGCCTTTAACTGGTCTAAATAACACAGGCACATACCCAGTAATACCAAAAATTGTTGCATGTGTTTGTTTTATTTCTTTCATCAAATTGGAAACGTTCGTTCTAAAAGGATGCGTATATGTCTGACTACTCCCACAGCTAAAGCAGTGGGGTTCTTATATACTTAAGAGAAGCGTTACAAAGCTCTCCACAGATGGTGTTGCCATGTCCTGTGTACAACATCTTTGATTTATCTTCTGTTCCATAAGACTTTCTTATTTACACAACCGATGTTGTGTTGGCAATAAGTTTTAACGAAGGCAGGTAGCTCTACCTACGGAGGAATACCCCTCACTTGATTTGTTTGATACCCATGCTAAGAGGGAATGTTTTCTTTACTTGTTTCAAGTCTTCTATATGTTGATTGTGTAACTCTAAAAAGGTAGTAAACGTTTTATTGCATAAGTCTTGATTAGTTTGTTGTAAATTTGGATCACTATTCATCAGTAAAAACGCACTATATAAATCTCGTTGTACGAGATGACTTCCAATTTGACTCCAACGTTGATGCAGTTTTTTCTTTTCATAACGATCCGTCACATGGTTATACTGACTGGCTCTAAAGGTGATCGTATTTACTTTCTGTATCGTTTGCTTTGTGTAACCTAATTTTTGATGGATGATTTCCACTAGCATAGCAGGGGCATGATTCCCAATGCTTTTTCCAAAACGCTTTTTGGATTGGATTTTGCCTTGTATATTTGTTTTGGTTTCTTTTGTACGTTTTGCCAACCCTTTGAAATGCATGGTTTCGATGTACACCTCATCGCCAAGAGACAAAATTTTATTTGCTAACGCACCATGTTTTTCTTTGATGTAGCAAGCTTTCTTTCTATATAATTCTTTTACTTGTTTTTTTGTTTTTTGATAGTTTTTACTATATGTCCAACGGAGTTTGACGCCATGTTTTATAGTACCATCCTTTTTGAAATTGTTAGAATTGGTACTTCTACGACTTCTATCTAACTTGCGTAATAAACGTCTTTTTTGTTTCTCCAATAAAGGTACTTCTGGAGCAAGTTGTTGGATGAAAACTGTTTCTTCTGAAACAATCGCAATGGTAGAAGGACCAATGTCAATACCTACTCGCTTTTGTTTTTGATAGGCATGCCGAAAGGCTCCTGTTGATGGAATTCTCTTTGCAGGAGGAATCCCATCCATCACAAATTGTACGTAAAAAGTGTGTTTTCCACGAATCACTTTTTTGACTAGACGACAATATTTAATGGTATGAAGAGCAAGGGATTCTTTTACAAACAAATCTTGTTTGCGAATACGAACAGGAAGGGTTAATCCATTCCAATAGATAATATTCTCTTTAAATCGAATGCCTGCTTTATTAGATTTCCCTTCTACAGAATGAAGCATTCCGTAACGTTTAAAGTGTGCTTTGCTCCCTTTAAATAGAACATCTTGAACCGCTTTCCAGACAGTAGAGGCGATTTTCTGAGAAGTATTGCTATCTATATGTTTTTTATAGTTATGTTGATGCTTTTTAATATACGCATGCAGTTGATATTCACTTAATCCAAAAGATTGACGAATGGTATCTAATTCTTTTGCGGTCTGCTTCAATTCTTTTGAATCATTCGATTTTTTCGCTTTTTGGTAGCAACGTAATTGTTTTCGATAGTGTTTTGATTCTTGCATTAAAGTATATTGTTTTACTGCATAAGACAAAGTTGTATTATAGAGTGTACGGGCAATTTCAAAACGTTTTAATAGAATATCTTTTTGCCATGTATCTATAAGTAACTTGAGTTCTATAACAAAACAATCTTTCTTCCCTTTCGTCATTACCCGTCACTCCTTTCTTTTTTTGATTATTCACAATATACAACATAAACATATGTTCTATAAAGAAAAAAGCACTTCATTCCTCCCACCTCTGAAGAAGTGGGCTTCCTGAAGCTCAATTCTGTGAATGGCTAGTTCGTGACCTTCTTCATGTATACGTAAAGCAAGCTCGGGGTTTTTTTCTGCATTTTCACCGACAATAAAGAATGTGGCCTTTGCATTGTACTTGTCTAATATATCTAAAATGTCAGGTGTGTACTTTTTATGAGGACCATCATCAAAGGTTAAGGCGATAACTTTTTCATCCGTATTAATATCCCACAAAATTTGCCCTGCTTGTTCGTAATATCTCCTTCCCTTGTCTGCAAAGGATTTCTCATTTACAAAGAAGAAAAATACCCCCAATATGCATATAGCAATCAGCAGATAATATTTCCTCAAGTTTTCACCTCCTGCAAATAATTATTTCTAATCATTAGTATTTGAGGTTTAAACTAAAAAATGCTTTAATTTTTGTTCTTTTAATTGTATATAAAACCAATAACAATCCAAAATGAATATAAATAACGCTGCACATTCTATTTCCAAAATGTTATATTAATGGGAAGGAGTGTGATTGTTCTGATAATAAAGGTAAGAGAAGAAGATTTTGATTTTAATGGATCCAGTTTAAGTCAAAGATGTTTCGAACCACTCATTAAGATTTATAAGGTAAGAATGTCCGAAGAAACTAATGTCGGTGTGAAAGAACGTTTTTATGAGGAACTTACGGAAGGCCAAAAAGCATTATTTATGTTTAATGTTTATTATAACCATATTAGTAAATCTCTTATCGAATTTTATTGGTGGAGTGCGTATTTCATGGCTCAGCCTAAAAATTGGGCAGCTATCAAAGCATGTTTTAAGTATTTTCATGATGAACCTTTTCTTTTACTCCTAGAGAAAATTGAACAGGAACTAACACAACATAATCACCCTACTACATTAGAGAATTTTTCAATCACTCGAGATGAATTAAATCAAAATAAAGAGCTCCATACATCATTTGAATCGCTTTATGTAATATTTGAAAATATTCATCCAATGACTATTGAAAAAATAAATAATTTCATCGCAAAAAATTTACAAGAATTTATACAAATTGAAAATTAAGGGGTATTTTTTATGGCAACTATAGAAGACTTTATAAACCTTGATATTAGAATTGGGACAGTTATCCAAGCTGAGGAACTTCCGAAAGCAAGGGTTCCTGCCATTAAAATGAAAATTGATTTTGGAGAAGATATGGGAATCAAGCAATCCTCTGCTCAAATTACTAAACGCTATATGCCAGAAGAAATAATTAATAAGCAAGTAGTAGCGATTGTTAATTTCCCTCCCCGTCGTGTAGCAGGTTTTAAATCTGAAGTTTTAGTGATTGGCGGAGTTCCTGTAGAAGGAGATGTGATTTTATTATCTCCTGATCAGCCTGTACCAAACGGAACTAAAATTAGTTAAAGTTAGTTATTTTGTGATTGTTGATTTATATTTATTAGAAATTATTTTATTAAATCTATTTCACAGGCACAAAACTAACTTAAATTTCTTCTACATCATATAAATAGTAGTGTAAAGCTAATTTAGCCGCTAATTTAGCCTTACACCTCCTGACTTGATACTAAGGGTCACTAATGTGGCCCTTTTATTATTTTGTTTCATCTAGTTCCATATGTTACATGAAAATTATAAGAACAAATCCCCTAAATCGAGAGGGTCATAGAAAATGAAAATTTATTTTGATTGGTGCTACATCATTAAGATCTTCAAATAAAAAATAGAAAGGAGCGTGATAACGAAGAGAAAAAGGAGAGAACATTTTGAAAAACAGACAAGCAACAACTAATGACTATGAAACTATTATAAATCTTTGGGATAGATCCGTTACCAAAACCCATGATTTTTTAAGTTTAAAAGATAAGGAAGACATTAGACTGGAAATTCCTATGTATTTCCCACATCTTGATGTGAGACTTTGGTTTGTGGAAAATGAATTGATAGGTTTTTCAGGTACCAATAATCAGCACTTAGAAATGCTATTTTTAGAACCCGCTGAAATAGGAAAAGGTTATGGAAAACAAATCATTCAACAACTCATTAAAGATTTTCATATAAGGTCTGTTGATGTTAATAAAGACAATGAAAATGCAAAGATATTTTATTTAAAAAATGGTTTCACAATTGTCAGTGAAGAACCAAAAGATAGTTCAGGTCGCCCTTATCCTATATTACATCTAGGGTTGAAGTAACGAGAAAAATTGCTATCCCCCTCTGCAGGAGCAAAAGAGTATATCAGATAAGTTAAATTGAAATAGTAAAATGTGAAATTAGACTGAAATCAAGCTTATGACCACAAGTTTGACTTCAGTCTTTTTTGTAATTGAGGATGAAACTTATCTTAGCTCCCCTATTTTACACTACTAATAATATCCAAATTATATGATGTACTCTAATCACATTTTCCAATAAAATGGTATATGCATAACCATGAAAAGAGGAATGTATATGAAAAATGAAAAAAGCTGTAAATCCTTACTCATGATGCTGGGTTGGATAAATGCTTTGTTTGCCTTTGTCTTTTTCCAATTGTTTTGTGGTATTATCGCTATTTGTATAGGTATCGTTTTAAGAAGTGATTATCATGCGAAAAAGCATGGACTTGTCTTAATTATTGTAGGAATCATAACTGGAATTACCGGATGGATACTCAATTATTTATACTTGTAGGATAAGAAGTATAAAGCACTAACATGTAGTCCGTCAGTGCCTCTCGTATTTAATATAGTGCTTATTTCTTCACTTTTGAAAGTGTCATACCATCACCAATTGGAATAATAATCGACTCTAATTGAGGGTGGTTCGCTACTGCTTCATTGAATTTCTTCATGATTTCCGTATATCGTTTTGGTTTGGCATTTGGATCTGCCACACTTCCTGCAGCAAGCACATTGTCAGTAACTATGATTGCATCGGGATTTGCTAGCTGTACACAGTAATTTAAATAGCTTTCATAATTATCCTTATCAGCATCGATAAAGAAAAAATCGAAACGTTCATTACTTTGTACTAGCTCTTCAAGACTTTGCAATGCAGGGCCTGTTATATATGAAACTTGTTCACCAAAACCCGCCTTTGATAAATTACCATAAGCTAACTGCGCGTATTTTTCCTCTAATTCAAGAGAAGTTAATTTTCCATCACTGTCGAATCCTCTTGCTAAACAAATTCCACTATATCCACCGAGAGCCCCTACTTCAAGAATGTTTTTAGCTCCTGTCATCGAAACAAGCATTGTTAAAAGTTTTCCAGAGGAAGCAGAAACAGAAATGGCTGGCATTCCGTTTTCTTCAATGGATGTAATGACCCCCTCTAAAATTGAGTCTTCGCTATGAAACACAGTATCAATGTAATGATTAATTATTTTCATTCAGGTTATTCCCTTCCTCATCATGATTTAAAGATTTTTCATCATCTTCTTCACTGTCAGATGTAGCCATCGTTTCACTTTCATGTATTTCAAATAATTGTATGAATTCATTGATGATCATATCAATGGCTTTTAATTCACCCACAAGTATTGGCTGAATAGATTGAAACTCCGGTTGCTCTAATTGTTGCTTAATCGTTGCACGCTTTAGATTCATCATCTCTAAAAAAGCAATGGCTCTTCCACGTCGGAAAGTTTTAGCTCCACGTTGATAAGATCCGTCTCTTCCTCTATGACGCCCCCCACGATGATGTCCCTCTTCTGTAAATTCCTTAAATTTTTCGCTTCTCATTTTTATCCTCCTCACAATGTATACATATGCATACACTTCGTTTCAATTTGAGTGTATACAAATGTATACATCTTGTCAATCATCCTTCTTTATTTATTCCACCTTACATTAGGATCTAGAGAATTTGTAATATGTACCTCATTCAGTTCGTACATGGTAAACGTAAATTTTTAAGATAATAATTATTTCAATTAACCGAAAATACCCAAGAAAATTATAAGATTTCAATCTATAAATGGCTTTAAATCGTTAATGATAAAAAACGTTCTCGTTTAGTTTTCCACTCCAAAGACGAATAGCTCTATTACTTTTATTCCAATTAAGGGATACCTAAACAATTCATACAACTTTTAACACAGCTTCCTATTGTGATTACGAGTATGCACATCATTGGATAAAAGTCAAATTTATGTTTTATCAATTTTTGTTAAATTATCTGAATAAACTGATTTTTAAAATTTAATAGCAAATGGTAAGGTATTAACATATCAAGGTTATTCTTTTGAGGAAAATAGCATTGAAGTAAAAAGGATTTTTCCTAAAGATCAAGAATCTCAAGTAAATGTAGCTTTTATGCTGAGTAAATCTCAAGATAACTATCCAATTGTCCTCTATAACTCTCAAGGATTAACTAATGTAATTGATGTTAATGACGGAGAAGTAAACATGAATTATTCTTTACAAGGAGAACCTACTCCTCGAATTTTATGTATTACATGTTCAACAGTTTGTGTTGGATTAATTGGTAATCCACCTGCATTTCTGTCGTGTCTAGCTTTATGAGTTATAGCCTGTGGTGCCGAAAATAATCTCAATTTGATTTTATAACTGAAAGGAGAAATGATTTAATTGAAAAATAAAAAATTTATTAATATTTTATTATCAACATTTCTTCTTTCATGTTTATTAGCATTTATTTATTTACTTCTGCTTCTGGAGCTAGTTGGTGGATTATTATCATAATACTAATCCTAGTATTTTTTATATTTCATTTGATATAAAGCATGTGGGATTTAGCGAAGGAAAATTAGGATTGGTTATAGCGTTTTATTCCGTTAACAAAAAAAAGCGTTAACCCTTTTCGATTAACGCTTTCTTAAGCTGAACAAAGTTCTACCAAACTTTAAACATGGTTTTTTCAGTTTCCTTTTTGTTCTCTTCTTATATTTAATTACGCAATTGATTGAAATCTAATACGCAATACCTACACGCGATTTCAGAAATTCCTTGCTCTGAATTTGTTGATAAACAAACTCTGCGGTATCGGCTACAGATATTTCTACTCCATCTTCCGGTAAAAAGTCCCGTTCGATACGATAAGTGCCCGTATATTCACCATCAGGTAAGTATGTAGGACAGACGATTGTCCAATCAGTATCAGAGTTCTTCAAGAAATTATAAACTTTATGGTGCTCCTCTGCAGCAAAGGTTGATTTTCTTTTTGATTCGCTCGATTGATAACGTAAAATACTTGGTGTCAGTCGACTTTGTAAAATACCAGCTGTTCCGACAGTTATAATTCTTTTCACATGCTCTTTATCCATTGCATCAAGAATTAGCGGCATACTTTCAGTTAATGTATTTGTGCCATCTGTATTTAATGTACTTATCACAATATCTACATTCGCCATGACATTTCCTATATCTTGTTTTTCAAAGACATTTCCTAGTACAATATGTAAATTTTCATCATTTATTTGTAGCTTATTTGGGTGACGAACTAAAGCTGTAACACTATGTTCATCTCGTAATGCTAGGGAAACAATGTGGCTACCAACGCGGCCAGTCGCACCTAAAACTAAAATTTTCAGAATGATCACCTCTTACTTGATTATAGCATACAAATTTTTTGTAACTATTTAGAGAGTTCTCTTTCCATCCTTAAGCATGGTTAATGAACATCAGTAAGTCTGATATTAACGATAAACTGCTGCAGATCATTAGTATCCGCAATACTGTTGACGATATTTTGGATTTCGCTTTCTGTACTCTTTTCAAGTTTATCTAAATTATGTAATTGTATAGTCATTACTTGATTGTTTGGAGATTCAATTAAATAGCTTATCATACTATCTGGAAAATACCCTGCTGCTCGTAAAGCTACTATAATTTTTTGTGTAAAATTCGTGTTTTGTAATTTTTCACCAATTTCTTCACTATAATTTGTATCGGGATTTTTTTGAATGGGTCTTTCATATGAAGGTTGATTATACTTTAGCAACGCTGCAGTTACTAACATCAAGGAAAATAAAATAAAAAGGCCTTTTATTAATCCTCTCATATATTCTCTCCATTTCATCTTTTTAATAGAATACGCTTATCTTATTAAATAATGAATCCCACTGGCCAAGTATGAACTATTTGTATAATATTCCTTATATTAATTGCCAGGCTAACATTTAAATAGCCTGGCAAAGGGACAACATTCACCTTAATCGTTTACAATGACTTTCACAACAGGTTCTAATTTTCCTACATATGCATCCCCAACATAATCAACATCTATTACTATAGCTCGTGGTACGAAACGTTGAATGCTTTCCAAAAGACGTGCGGTATTACGTCTTTTGACAAGCTGGAAAGGTGGAAGAGTGTCTAGTTTTAAACCAAAATCTCTGTAAAAAGGGCAAGATATTACGAAAGTAGATAATATAAAAGCTACATTTTGTAATATTTCATCAACACCTGTAGCATTAAAATCAATATTGCTTGTGGCGGTCACTTGATGTGTCATCCTATCAACCTTTCTTCTACGATACATGGAAAGATGTCAGCAATCTTTCTTAATATGAGCTTTTCATCGAAAAAAGAGCACTTAGTTATTTATGCTAAATGCTCAAAAGTTATGAACAAAGCACACATTCACTATTGTATGTATACGATGCAATGTATCGCTAAACAATTGCACAGCGTCAGGTTCCACTTCATTCCGCTTGGATTTCACAAGCTAATCATTATTTATCTTATTAGTGCGTAATAAATTACATACAACCAACTTAAACAACCATGTATGATTGCCCATATTATTGAATGATTTACACTCCAAGAAATAGTAATGGCCAATACCGAGCCAAAACTAATACCGCTCTTAATAACTGTTTTGTTTTCCATTTTCTTCACCTTCTTTACTCTTCTAATTTCGGAAGTCTGCCTCCTCATCATTATTCCTCCTAATCATGTCATCAATAGACGTATGACTGTAACATCTATCTTAGGTATGCAATTTTTGCTTCTTTTATTCCATATAGATTTATGATTTCACCGCTAATAAAAATCACAATGCACACGCCACTCATTTAGCTCGGGATTAAAAAAGAAATAGAAATTTCCATTATCGACGATATTGAAATGTGCCTTCTCGTCTGAGGCAATCTGAAATTCAAAGGGAAAGTCCTCACCGTAATCATGACCACTTTGACAGAAAGCTGGATAGCCACCTATTTTATGAATAGCGTATATTTCCTCTACGATATCATCGAAGTATTCAAAATCCTCCTCGTGCTCTAACCTCAAAATTTCATCCTCCACATCAGATGGAATCCCTC
This sequence comes from Lysinibacillus sp. 10T31, assembly GCF_056394365.1. Taxonomy (NCBI): domain Bacteria; kingdom Bacillati; phylum Bacillota; class Bacilli; order Caryophanales; family Bacillaceae; genus Lysinibacillus; species Lysinibacillus sp. 10T31. Next base: position 58,631 of record NZ_JBFTHS010000015.1, on the reverse strand, counting down.
CTCCATCCCAAGTCGGATAATCATTTTCAATAAGTTTTGGAATAAGAGGGAAAGCACGAATACGGTCATGCTGCCAATTTTGTTGGATTAAACCTTCTAGTGATGTATATAATCTTATTTCAAAAAAACGGCTCAGATTATCTTCTATGAGGTGATCAAATATTTCTTCATTGATAGATAATGTTAGCAGCTCAATATGCTGCAGAGATGTGGGTACAAAAGGAAGGTCCCTTAAAAATAATGTAGCAAGAGGCTGAAACCCTTGTGGCAACTGTTCTGCTGGTAAGGACCATCCTACATAGCCAATCCAGCTTTCTAGCAGGTCATGTGTAGGTCTAACTCCACCTGTTTTAAAGATAGTTGCCTGTCTAACTAGCTGTGCCTTAATTTCATTAATTTTCATTAACTGAACCCTCAATGCGACAAATACAATCTAAGACATGATCATTAACCATCCCAGTTGCCTGCATAAATGAATAGCAAATCGTACTTCCAACAAATTTAAAGCCGTCTTTTTTTAATTGCTTGCTCATTCGTTCACTAATTTCTGTTGTAGCAGGTACATCTGCTATGGACGGCCATTCATTGATGATCGGCTGATGATTCACAAAGCCCCACATATATTCAGAGAAGGAGCCATACTTCTCCTGTATACGAAGAAAGGCTTGAGCATTCGTCACAACACTAGCAATTTTAAGCTTATTACGAACGATGCGAGAATCCTGACGAAGCTCCTGTAGCTTGTCATCCGTATAGAGTATGATTTTCGAAGCATCAAATTGATCGAAAGCTGCACGGTAACCCTCTCTTTTTTGTAGTATTGTCCACCAGCTAAGTCCAGCTTGTGCCCCTTCTAGACAGAGCATCTCAAATAAATGCTGATCATCATAGACGGGAATACCCCATTCCTTGTCATGATACTCAACATACAAAGGTTCATCTAGCTTGACCCATTCACATCTTTTCATTTATATATCCTCCATTTTATGTATCATTTAATCCCTGTTATACAAAGCCATCTTTTTTGTGTGTTTTCCCGCATGGTAACGGTTTGAAACCCAACACTTTCAAACAACTGCTTGATTTCAGATTTAGTTTTATAGGCTTCCATATGATAATTAATTTTATAGAGCTCCGAAATTATGATAAATTTCCCATCGTCCTTCAATACTCTAAATACTTCCTTCACATCATTTGCTAAATCTGGCCAAAAATAATGCGTTTGGAACGCTGTAATCGTATCGAAAGACTTATCCTTGTATGGAATGCTTGAAACACTTGCTTGCGTCACAATCACTTTGCCATTTGCTACATCCACTTGATTTGTTTTTATGGAATCTTTGACAGATTGCTCAGAAAAGTCTATACCATAGATTTTACCACTTGGATTAATTTTCGATAAGGATTGAAGTGTTTTTCCACCCCCACATCCAATATCTAACACAATATCGCCATCATTTATAGCTTCCTGTTTCATTAGCCAAGTATTCATACCACTATGTGCCTTATTCATAATTCGTAACATCAATGAGCCTACGAATCCTCTTGATTTTTAGCTTGCTCAATTAATCGTTGTAAAAGCGTCATTTCAAATTCCCCCTTTGTCATTTTCACTTATCAATTATGCCTCTGCATAATTGCGTCCGGAGGCTTTAGGCCAACAAATGTTTTCTGTGCGAAAGCGTAGTGCAACGTAGCGACAGCAGCAACATGATGTTGGTCACTCAGTCGTTGCCACAGGACGTGGCGTTCTTAGACTGAGTTCCTCTATTTCAGCGGATGTTTGGACACCCGAAGAAATGTAACCTAAACCCGCATTCATCCACATATATAGGTGGGAGACTTTCTGTAACTGCCGTTTCACTTACGGTACAAAAAATTATTTGCTGAAAGAAGTTAAAATTTGCTCCGAACTAAGGATTAAAATGTCTTGTGAAACTAACTTTATTAAGGCTGCTTCCTTACTTTGGTCAGTAGCACCTGCAACTGCGTCCTCCACAACTGTTACAGTAAAATTTCTAGCCAGAGCCCCTTCCACTGTTGCAGTGACACAGCCTTCTATAAATATTCCTGTTATGATTAAGTCGTTTATACCATTATTATTTAAATACGTTATTAAGCTGGGATTACTAAATGCATCCGCTTTATTTTTTGAAAAATACACCCCCTCAGCTTTTAATAGTCGTTTATCCAATTCCGCACCTTTACTGCCTTTTATCGCAGTGAATTTTCGTAAAAGGTTGGAAAATAATTGCGTTCGCTCAAATTCATTCCTAATATAGAGTATAGGGACATTTGATTTTTCAGCTCTTTTTATCAGGTCATTAATGCCATTTAAAGTTGACTCGATTTGATGCTTGGCGATAGGCATTCGAGCTTGATCACTAAAGTAATCATTTTGAATATCAAGTATCATTAACGCTTGCTTCAAAATAGTAACCTCCCTGTATTTTTATAATCTCATATTTTTACGTTCTAAAAAAACAAAAAGTTTCAATTTTTACCATTTTATCAAAAGGAGACTCGATATGATTAAACAAGCCGTCATGGAAGATGCTCAAACAGCTGCATTATTAGCACTACAACTTTGGCCAAATCATACGTTAGAAGAATTTGGCAAGGAGATGACGCAACTAATTAATGCTGAAAACGCTACGATTTTCCTTGCCTATGAGGGTGAGGAACCAGTTGGTTTTGCACAATGTCAACTCCGAACAGATTATGTTGAAGGTACCCACTCAAGCCCAGTCGGCTATTTAGAAGGACTTTTCGTAAAAGAACAATATCGACAGAAAGGCTTTGCAAAACTTCTTATTGAGAGTTGTGAGCATTGGGCTAAACATAAGGGGTGTATAGAATTCGCGAGTGATTGTGAAATGCAAAATCTCGAAAGTTTAGTAGTCCATCTTAAATTAGGTTTCACAGAGGCAAACCGCATTATTTGTTTTACGAAGGAATTATAAAAATGAGGTCATCCCCCTAAGGAATGACCTTCTGCAGATGTCTATGCTTATCTGTTATAGCTCAGCTTGAGGATGCATTTATAAAATCAAGGTTCTGTAAACTTGCGAGTGTATACGGGTAAGTAAAAAAATATAAATCACAAGTGCTTTACTGTACACACTTGTGATTTATATTTTTTCAACATATGAAGGATCTATAAAATAATAAATATTAGGAATCCAAACTTTATAAAGTCCATTTATTTTGGAAACTAAAAGAATATGTAATGTGTCAAAAAGTTAAACTTCTTATCCTTCGTCATTATTAATTTAAATATGTATTGGCTGAAATGTTTCTTTCACGCTCGTCCATTACTAAGTGGATAATAAATGCAAGTTGCTGCTCAATACGCTCATTGTTAAGATGTAGGATGTTCGCAATTGCATTTTTTTGTTTTTCTTCTAATCCTACCTTCTCAAGCATTGACATAATTTCTTCTTTCGAAAGCCCAAACATACTTTTTTTCACCTCCGATTAAACAATTATTATTTCATAATCATTATTCACTTTTCACAAACAGTGGACTAATACAACATTCTATGTCCTATTTTCACTAATTATAGGATAACACAAGGAACTTAATTAATCCAAAATCTACTTTATTTTGATAAAATTATAATCTTTATAGAAAATCATTATTATTGTTTAATAATAATTTTTAGTGAAGTAGCTGTAACGATAACGATTCTTAACATTCATTAATACTATTATAAAAATAACAATCCCTTTTGTCGAATCTTAACATTCTTCGTAACGGCTTTATAGTAAAAACACGAAAGCGTTTACATTAAAATCCCCTAGAAAATTAAATGAATAAGGACAAAAAACAAAAAAACTCATTTTTTATTATGTATTTATCTTATTTATACATTCTTGGTCAGTAATATAGTGCTTATAACTCATAAAAAAAGTAATTTCAAAATAATTGAAACTACTTCTCCTAATTCTTTATTTGGTTAATTACACTGTTTTGTTAATATTATTCTCCGGAGGATATATGTTAAATTTTTGTAAATTTTCAACTGGTATTTGTAATTTCACATCTAATTTTTGGATATCAACTGTTTCTTTTTGATTTAATATAACCTTTGACTTGTCATTAGTATTGACTGGCAAATTAACTATTCTCGACGTTGTATCAGTCTTCCATATTGTCTTATTAGAATACCCTGCGATGAATAATTGACTCTTCCCCTGTACAATTGCAGGTATTTTTACAGCAGTTAGATCTGTATACACCATCTCAAGTAAAGATTGATTGGACATCGCTAAAAATGGACGATCTGCTTTATCAATCGTACAATGTTCAATACGCCCCATTGACTTATCAGACCAAACTATTGCATATTGGCCTTCATAACAGTTGTTAAATTCACTATTCGCAACTTCAAAAATAGCATCAATACAAGTAATCGCATTCCCGCTTATGTGATCAAACGTACAATTATCAGTAAAAAGTCGAGCATTATTTATATAAATGTGATGACTTTTGAGCTCTCGAATTGTTGTGTTCTGCAGCGTAATTTTAGCGTGATCATTACCATAAATACCACCTGCCTGCCCAAATTGAATCATGCACTGATTGAGCTTTAACCCGCTTGAATCAACAATAAAGTGAAATTGCGGGTGTTCTTGGAGATCACACTCTGTCATTGATACATCGGCTTCGTTGACAATGGTAACTCCGGTTACCTCTCCCTTATATATCTCACATGTACGCAATTCCGCTTTACTATTTTCAATTAATAACTGCGATTTTACATGTCGATGGATCTTACAATCATACAATATCGCCTTAGATTTCTCACCAAGATAAATTCCATTCCCCACACCATCAGACAAGATAGAATCTGTCATCAACAACTCACTTTGATGAACAACCAATTGAGTATCTTGATGTTGCTTAATTTCACAGCCATCTATTGTAAGTTTCGAGCAATCAAAAACTTGCAACCCTACATCTTGCCCTTGGTGAATAAGTGTATTGGTCATTGAAATTGAACTAGAGCCTGCTACAATTTGAGCCTTTTTATGTCCATGAAATTCGCAATCTACAAGCTCCATTTTTACATCACGTATTGCAAAAATACCATTCTTACGCCCTTCCAACAGCATGCAATTCGTCAATGCGATTTCACTATTTTGCACATTAATTTGAGCTTTAACATGATGCTGGATCGTTGAATCCACTAGAATAACGCTTGAGCCATTATCAATATTTAGGCCAATATGATTGATTGGGCTCGCTAAAATATCAACATTTTTCATCATTAGACTACCGAAGCTTACGGTCACTTGTGCCTGCACCATTTGCTGCTCAATGACACAGTTTTCTAGCTGTAAATCTCCCTTTACATAAATACCCTGCCCTTGAGTAAAGCGCAAATTCCGCATGTTCACAAGTGTCTGATATCGGATAAACACGCCACCTTTAATGGTCACAATCCCCACTCCATAAAGTGTCAGCCTTTTGGAAATTTCGAAGCTTTCTTCATATATCCCACCCCGGATTTCAATAAAATCCCCCGGCTCTGCCTCTTGAATCGCCTGCCCAATGCTTTGGTATCGGTGCATAATACTTCTCTTTACAACAAGTGTCGCCATCTCTACACTCCTATTGTCGGTTTTATGTTATTTATATCCCCATTGAACTTCCTATTATTCAATTTTGGACAAATAATTTACAACCGTTTTTTATTTTGAGTTACGACATATCCCTCGAATTCCTCCCCCTTCTAAACCAAATAATAAAAAAACCAGCAATTAAACGATTTTCTCGTCAATTGCTGGTCTAACTAATTTTTAATTTTCGATGTAGCATTTACTATCTACTTATGATTCCACATTAAATGCAAATCCGGAATTCCACTAGATTTAATTACAATTTAAATTTCCTAACGAGGTCGTTTAAATTCTCTGCCATGTCCGCTAGATTGGCTGAACTATTTTTGATTTCATCCATAGAGCTGGCTGCTTGTTCGATCGTTGCAGACGTTTGTTGTATGCCTGCAGCGGATTGTTCTGATACAGCGGCAATTTCGTCCACTGATTTATTAATATTGACAGTGTTTTGTACTACGTCTTCTAGCTTTGTCGTCATGCTATCAATGTTTGTTGACATCGAGTACACTGCCTCTGCAATGTGGCCGAATGTTTCATTTGTAGATGTAATTTGAGTTGTACCTTTTTCAACCTCTTCATAGCCGTTTTCCAGTGAAGATGTCACCATGTTCGATTCTTGTTGGATTTTTTGTACAATATCTGTGATATCGTCTACTGAGACTGCTACTTGTTCAGCGAGTTTACGAACCTCATCCGCAACGACGGCAAATCCTTTACCATGTTCCCCAGCTCGAGCCGCTTCGATCGCTGCATTAAGTGCCAGTAAATTCGTTTGTGCAGCAATACCCTGTATCACTGCAACGATTTTTGAAATGTCCTGAGTTTGTTTACTTAGTTCGTCCACCTTATGAACAGCATCCTTCACAATATGATGAATGGATGTCATTTGCTCAGTAGATGCTTCCATTAAACCTTGGCCCTCTTTCGTTAAAGCCATGACATTTCGGGAATATTGTTGAACATCCGTACTGCTATTATTGACATCTGTCATCTGTATTGTGAAATCTGTCATTGTTGTAGCTACATCTGATGCATTACTTGCCTGAACTTCTGTGCCACTCGCGATTTCAGTGACTGTGTCGACAATTTGTTCCGTACCCGTTTTAACCTCTGTCGCTGATTGCATAAGCTCTTCACTATGTGCCGCAACGTCAGTGGATACTGTTTGAATTTTCTTTAATAAACTGTTCAAAATATCGGACATCGTATTTGTCGCCGCTGTAAGCTGTCCTACCTCATCTTTTGATTTCACCTCAAGTGCGGGCTCACTTAAATCACCTTCAGTAATTCGTTGCATACGATTTGTCACAGCGATGATTGGTCTTGAAATGATTCGAGCACTTAATAATGCAATCACGATAGAAACGATAACAATCACAATACCGACGATTATACCTGTCAGCTGCTTAGTCTCGCCTGCACTGACAATGTCTGCACCAGTCGCATTAATCGATTGCTTACGATGCTCTGCTAGCCCCTCAAAGCCTTCACGTATTTCCGTAGCCTTATCACTCATAGTTGCTAAATTTTTTTTTGCTTGTTCAATTTGGCCTTGGTCATAAACAGTAAATACTTCTTTTTCAACATAACTGCTCCATTCTTTAGCCATTTCCGCAAATTTGTTGAAATCACCTGTCTCTGATATTGCTAAACGTATTTTCTCATTCTCATCAGCATGCTTGACATTATTTTCAAAAATTTCCTTATACTTTTCATCACCAGAAAGTATATATCCTCTAGCTGCCGCAATTCTTAGCCCTATCGTCTGGGCTTCCTCATAATCTGTAATTAGTAATTGTAATTCTTCATCTATAATTCGTTCCGTTGCGCTGTTGCTTTGGTTGACTGCATAAAAATTGTAACCAATGTATAAAACCACTACTGCTACTACAATGCTGAAGGAAAAAACGATTCTTTTACTAATTGACTTAAAATTCATTTCAAATTCTCCTTCCTTTCCAATCCATTAATGTGCATTGTCATAATTTTGCACACCATTAATAATCTACCACTCCTTAGCTAAGTTTGGATTGATTTGGAATTTTCCCTAGATTAAACGAAATAACTAGTTAATTTTTATGTAATTTTCAGCGGATTTTTAAATCTATAATTTCCAGACAGACGGACTATCCCGAAAAAAACAAAGTAGGGCTTTTGATACAAAAAAGAACAGCCTTAAAAGTAAGCTGTTCCTTCTATTTAAATATTAATCCCAATAATTAAAGATAACATCTCCTAATGTTTTACTGTCAAAGTGTGAGATGTATTTCCATTCCACCTCAGATAAGCTATGCAATTCCTTATCTCGAGTCAACAATGTATTTAGTGTATCGGCAGTAAGACATTTACGCATCGGAAAATATTTGTGTAAGTGAGATTTTGTTAAAAAACGGAAGTTCTCTTCATCAAACTTAGCAAACGCAATATAAGGCATCAGCCTGTGATGAAGAATCGTCAAACGTTCATCTTCCAGTTGAATAACCGCTTGCATATAAACAAAATGAGGTTGATCAATAAATTGTAAAGCTTTTGCTCGTTGTTCACTTGTAACTAAATGATACACCATCGACTGAAAAGTACGCATATCCTGTTCGATTAGATGTCCTGCGTCAAAACCTGAGATCCCTTTAGTTAATCGCAACGAATCACCCCTTTATTATTGTGTCTATATGACCTTCTAGTAAAGATGGGTAGATTCCTTCAATGATGATCTATTTTCTTGTTATTTGAAAGTTAATTTCTAAAAAAGGAAGACCGAAAAAGGATTACTTAAAAGCATGTACCAAGCGAATGAAATGATTACTATTTAAATGAAAGCAGACCCTCTTATGTAACAGAGGGTCTGCTTTTCATTTGTCACTCAACTTTTTCAGTTTATCGCCTATCTTATTCGTTTTATCGGACACTTCTTGAGATTTATCGACGTCTTACGCTCCTACAAACAGCACTGCCTGTCCAATCGCAATAAAAAAGGCTTCATGCTGTATCGGGCTGTTGTCTTCAATTTGCAAGGTAATCTCGAAATGAGTCTCTTGATAAATAGCCTGCCAGCGTGCAATCGGTTGATCATCTAAAGAAAATACTGACCAATCTTCCATTTCCTTGTTCAGTTTTATTTTTCGGTCGCCATCTGTAATGATTAAATCAGGGATCATAATTTGCCAGCCATCATAAGCAATCATATACTCTTTGCCTGAAACAAAATCCTTCCCTTTAAAATGCACTCGACCACGACGTGACATTTTCTTACAGGTGAAAAGAGGATGACCATTGACATCGCTGACATCGAAACGTACAAAATAGCGATAGTCCATTGTGCGGTCAAACGCCTTTTTCAATCCATTCGAATAAACGCGTTGAACAGTCGACGATACTTCCCCCGCATCATTTATAATTGCTACTGCCTCTGTTGACTCAATCGCCGGTGGTTGTTTATATGTATAAATCTTCAATCCGTTCGCTCCTTCATTCAGTTGCTTACTTTAAACTAACATAAAATAAGCGTCAAATACAAAGGTTGTATTTGACGCTTGATGTTTTATTTATTTTGCTTAGGTAATTCTACTGTGAATGGTTGGAACTTCACTTCTTTTAGTGACGACTTATCGAATGGTATTTTTGTTTCTGTGCCATCCTTATCCATTTGTACACCGCCTCCGCCTGAAGGAAGCATTAAATATGGAGTAATCGTTAATTTTTGAACATCGTTTGAAATTGGGTCAAAGGACTTGATGCTACTAAAGTTCCATACACCATTATCGAAATGACCTTCTCCTCCGCCAGAATGCGAAGTAATCTCCTTGCCATTCTGATCGGTAATACGAAATTCTATAAACGATGCACCTACTTGTGAATTATCAATTGTCCCCTTTTCAGTAGCTTTATAGTCAAGTGCGATACCTGATGGGCTGAATGAAATTTTGGACACATCCAGTTGAATGCCATCTGCTTGCTACTGACGATTAACCGGAACATCAATAGTATTCGTAATCTTTTTAACAGGAACTGAAAATTCCCATTTTTCCCCTTCTTTACCTTCTAACATTAAGCCCATTTCAAAGGAATCCGGCATTTGGTCCTTTACTTTAAATCTTGCAACAAAAGTATGAACTGGACCTATTACTACTTTACCAAATGTTTCATAATTTGCTTCAGGATTTGCACCATTAATAGTAAGGACCAGTCCTGTCCCGAAGTAACGATTGAAGTAACGATTACTTAATTCCTTTTCAGAATCAATTGTATACCCAACCGAAATATTAGATTCGTCATAAAGGACTTCGTCTATCGTTACAGATATACCGTTGATTGTTTGCTTTTCTCCTATAATGCTTGTTAATCCTTGTTCACTATATTGTTTTAGCCCGAGAAAGTCATAGTCACTGAATACTGAACCGACAATTGGTAGCTGTGATAATGTACTCGCGAAAGTTGGTGAGACATAAGCGGCCGAACCAACCATAATACTAAATGCAGCTACTGCACTTGCAACATACAATAATGGTTTAAGTTTACTTTTCCTTTTAATTTGTACAGGTGTTTGACTCATATTTGTTTGCACCTCAGCTTGTTGTATTCCTTTGGCAATTGCTGCTCGAACCTCATTTCTTGGAAATTCTGGAAGGGTACTGTTTTCATTAAATGGCTTTTTCATTAAACGTTGCACTCCTTTCTAATTCTCGTTTTAATTGTTTTTTCCCACGATGCAAATACGTTTTAATCGTGCTAACTGGCTTTTCCATTACTTCTGAAATTTCTTTAATCGGTAAATCGTGATAATAAAATAAAATGATGGCCATTTGCTGAGAATGATTCAAATGCTGTATAGCATCCGATATATCGATTGGATTTGCCATAACATTTTCTTGCTCCTGTAAACGACTTAATAATTCACTTTCTTCATAAGGAATGATTTTCTGCCCTTTTTTTAGCACCCGATAGCATTCATTTATTAAAATGCGAAACAGCCATGTCGAGAAAAATTCCGGATGCTTTAGCTGATGAACGGTTAGATATGCTTTACATGCCGCTTCTTGAATCGCATCAAGTGCATCCTCTTTTTGGCCAACATAAGAAAGCGCAGTATAAAATAATTTTTCTTCCTCTAATATGAGTAGTTGCTCAAATGCTTCCTTATTCCCTGCAATAGCCTGTTTGACGATAGATAAGTCGTGTTCCATGCTGTTTCCTCCCTCTTTCAATACTTAGAGTCAATAACTCTATCAAAAGGTTTCACTTAGATAAAATTCTTTTTTAAAAATAACGTTAGATTGATCTCCTTACGACTGGTTGCTTTACTGAGGGGGCGATACGGACTTGCTACTGCTGCTTTAGAAAAAGTTATTATTAAATCAGTTTATACAGCTATTCCATCCCTTCTTGTATCTGAATAAAAAATGCGCATGAAGGGAAAAAAATGAAGTCCTAGCAGTAGCAAAAAGAGGACTTGACCAAATAACTTCACTATTACGAATTTTCAATGATAATAAAAATTATGCTTATATTGAATTTAGTGTTAACTATTTGGCATTCAAAAACCTTGCGACAGGGAAAACTTACTTCACTATTATTCAAAGTAATATTATTCCTAAAAAAATTATTACATCAGATGGCGGTTCAATTCCTATGTAAAAAAGCGCCCTTTAGTGGGCGCTTTTTTTTACTATTTCAAGCAATTTTTCAAATGCCTGTTTATTTTGTATCTCATAAGTTTTGTTATTAAAAGCTAATATTCCGTTTTCATTGAGATGAATAACATTTAAAGCGTTGTTGTGATAAATAATCATAGTGAATCCTTCGATGTAAGTAAAATTAGAGCTAGTTCGTTTTATTTCTAGTTTTTCTAGTGAATTTATGAAAGTTGGAAATAAAGTACTTTCTTTTTTGATAGTTTTAACGTTTCTCTCTGTATCTCTATTTATGATACTAATATCATGGGTTTCCTCTGCTAAAGAATCTGTATCGAAAAAATCTTGTACAAGATTTTTTGTTTTGTATTCATTAAAAAAATATATTGTGACCATTGCTATTAAAAAGAAAACTATAATAAAACTTATTTTCTTCTTCATTTGAACAGCCCCTTATTATAAAAATTTTAACCTTTTTAGGGTTGTTAGTCAAAATTAGGTTGATAAAAGTCTACTTTTTTCCCTTTATATAGTAATAAGGAGAAAGGAGAGTGTAGCCATATAAAGAAACTGGGACAAAACTTGTCAATAACTTAAAAAGCGTGAGAAATCAATTTAGAAACGTTGATTTCTCGCGCTTTTAAGTATTAAAAATATACATATATCCAGCCTTTACTTCACTATTATAAAAAATATAATGTTTCTTATCTAATTGTTTTTTTCACTTTGTCGATAGATGAAAACACTGCTTATTATTCCAAGTGCACCAAATAACAAAATCCATTTTTTATTAAAAAAAAGGCCATATACCAGGGTTGCACTACTAATAATTCCACTTGAAAAAGCGCTAAATACCATGGATTTTTTTGTTGGTTTAGGGAATTGAATAGAGGTCCCCAGATTTTTATTTCCCCATTTACAAGCCACATCCATGATATTAAGTAATTTGTCTAACATCTGTTTATCCCTCTTTCCCCTTAATTTTTAAATACGATGTAAGAAAACAAAGCATTGGACGCAGCCCCCAAAAAAGCTAACAATGAAATAGATAAACAAACCATTCCGAAAACCTTTTTCATCTTGGATAATAAAATAAAACCTAAGATTAGCAGGACGGTTGCTATAATGATATTAAACACGATAAAAAAAGGTGTTGTTCCTTTAAGAAAGTCTATAATGCTCCAAAATAAACTCATTGCTCTTCTCCTATTTTATAGTTTTAAATAGAACCTTTACTCAAAGATACTTGCTACCAACTGCTTAGTCATAAATTGAAATGCTGCAAAATGATCACAGTCCTTTGAAATTCCATCTTTACTGGCAATACTAGAAAGAAGTACGCCGAAAGTCGAAAATGCTAATTTTTCAGAAACTTTTAATTTTAGATTTGCTCGTTTGATTGCAGTACGGAAAAGATCACTACTATCAAATGTTAGTTTTTCTTTCATTTCCTCCGATAGTTTACTAAAAAATGATGTGAAATCGGTCGTTTTTACGTCATAAAGAAATGGTTTGCTTTCGTATTCATAGTAAAGTTGGATTATTGCGGTTTCAAATCCGGACTTTTCAGGGCATTGTTCAATTCGCTTAATAAAATCTCCATAAATAGTTTCTTGAATGTCATATAAAACTTCAAAAAAAAGTTCTTCCTTACTTGAATATAAATTATAAAAAGTACCCGTTGATATTTCTGCTTTTTTACAAAATGCACCAATACTCGTTTCTTTATATCCCTGTGAAATCCAAAATGCCATACACTCATCTTTCAATTTACTTTTAATGAGAAATTTATCTTCTTCTGAAAAAACTTTTTTTCCTCTGGCCATAGGTAAATACCTCCTTTACGAATATTTCATATGAATATTCATATAATATATTCACACGATACCATTAATACCATTTCTTAACAATGGATTTGAAAATAAGATCTTCTTCAAATGTTGGATGACGTTCAATCCGTCACTTTTGCTCTGCTATCGTGCATTTTTTTCGTTCTATCCACGATTTTAATTGTTCTATCCACGATTCCGATTGTTCTATCCACTACTTTGGCTCTTCTATCCACGATTCCGATTGTTCTTTCCACTTCTTTGGCTCTTCTATCCACGATTCCGATCGTTCTTTCCACTTCTTTGGCTCTTCTATCCACGATTCCGATCGTTCTTTCCACTTCTTTGGCTCTTCTATCCACGATTCCGATTGTTCTATCCACTACTTTGGCTCTTCTATCCACGATTCCGATCGTTTTATCCACGACTTTTGCCAATCTATCCGTCACCTATGTTTCTACAAAAAAAAGTAGACTACTTCATCAAAAGTAGCCTACTAAACTTTTCTTTATTTATCCAATTTGAAAGTAATGTCGCCAACTCCGATTTCTGAATTGACCTCTATTTTCACATCTGCTTTGTCATACGCTTCATTTACATAAACCCCTTCTCCTTTAGAAATGAGGCCTTCAATATTTGATGTGCCGATGCCTTTTTCCGTCGTAAGCCTTACCCCAACTTTTGATGGTAAAATGACAGTAGTTTCCCCAACACCTGTTTCAATATTCGTTTCGAAGCTTTTTTTCCAATCACCACCTAAATTCACATTGAGATCGCCAACACCCGTGTTAATATCTAATTTTTCCAGCTGCAACCCTTGTAAATCTAACTCTGCATCTGATGCGCCCGTTTCAATTGAGAGATCCATTGGAATATCTTCATTCAGTTCGAGATCCCATATATTTTTTATTTTCCCAAAACGTACGCTAGTTGATCCTTTATGGTCAATCGATATTTTTCCTGTCTTGCCGCGTAAGTCATATTTTACTTTTGGAGCAAGTTTATCAATATTGTATTGAGCAGTACCTTCAACCCAATCTTTGGCACCCTTTTTAACTGTAATCTCCCCAATACCAAGGTGTAACTCAACATCTAATTTCTCTGCTTTATCCTTTTCTACTAGGATCGTTTCATCTTTGGCTTTACCTGGTATGACTGAGTTGCACCCCGATAAAGCAATTAATGAAGCGCCTATAACCAAACCAAGTCCCATAAATTTTTTCAATGTAATTTCCTCCCGCTATATAATATTCCAATAAATTCATTATATAGGAATTTCCATAAACAAAAACGACCCTCCGCTTTAAAATCTTCTAAGACCTAAGACGTAGGAAGCACTCCTTCCATGGATATGTCAAAAATAAACCCCATATGAAAACATCATATTCATACGGGGTAGCTGTTAATAGGTGAAAATACGTGAATCATTATAAAGAATAGAAGTATTTCCTTCATGATCCAATGCATGTATCAGCAATTGAGAAGTATCTATTTCTGATTTTAGAGGCACTGATATTAATTGCGCATCATTCGAATCAACTGCTTTCTCAATACGCTCGGCCCCAGTGTCTATTATTAATTTTTCAATATTATGATTGTTAAGTAATGGAATAACAAGATTGTGAATGTCTTTCAAATAAATAGAAACCATGGTATCTACTTCGCTCTGTATATAGTGATCCAATACATAACCTTTTCCATCATGCTTGAAAATTGCAATACCTTGAAAGCGACTCTCCGAAAAATAACCAATTCTATACTGTTGTATCGTTATTGTACCATTCATTTTAACAGTATCTGGATGAAACGGTCCCAGTTCTACAGTATTTCGAATGTCCGCTTCATTCTGTACGTAAACGCGATAGCCAATTCGTTCAGACATATTCCCTAAAATGGCAATAATAATGACGATACATAGTAGTACGCGCCAAAACCATTTTTTCATAAATGCTAATATCGCAAAAATAAATAAGAACACAGAACTCACTAATCCTACTACCATCCATGGTTGTGTTAAGACGCTATAGTCTTTCACCCTTCCAGACTTTTCTGGATAGAAATTTGAATCGATAACCGTCGACGTCGTTGATTGGATATCTTGTTGGACAAGCATCATCTTTAAGCCAATGATCAGACAAGCTGATACGACTACCGTTAGGATAATTGGCATTAACGCTGTTCGCTTCTTCGTTTTTTGATTGATTTTTTGAAACGTTTTCAAGTGACTTTCATGAGAGAATTTGCCTTCCTTATACATTTCGTTGATGGCATTACGAATCTGAACCATATTCGAACCCCTCCTCCAATAGCGTGATGCCAACCATTTGACGCGCTCTCCTTAATCGTGTTTTGACCGTATTTTCTGACAGCTTTAGCAATTCTCCAACTTCCTTTAAGGAAAACTCTGCAAAGTGAAATAGTAGTAGTACATCTTTGTATTTCGTCGGGAGTTTCTCAATCGATGCCACTAGCAATGCATCCGTCTCTCCCATCAATACTTCTTTTTCAGGATTATTGGAAAGGCTCTTTAATTTGCTCCAATAATCAATGACTTGTATTTTTTTATAACGCCAGCTTGAAAGATAACTATGACAATTGTTAATCGCAATTCGATATAAATATGTTTTGATGGAAGCTTCTTCACGAAATTGCTCCATTTTTTCATAGTATTTAACAAATGTGTCTTGTACCAAGTCCTCTGCCACTGTCCAATCTTGTACATATGTATAGCAAACTCGTAATAAATAATCTCCGTACATTGTCATAGCTCTAGTTAAGTGAGCGTCCTTCTGTTCTTTTAACATTTTACTCGCCCCCTCAAAAGCATTTACAGTTAGACTGATGAACAACGAAAAAGTTTCATGAAAAAAATCAATTACGCCTTGGCGTAATTGCGTCCGGAGGCTTTATCTTCATTCACTGAATGAAGATGAATTTTTTCATGAAACTTACATGTTAAAATGTTTTATTTCCCTCAACTAAAGCTTTTAAGTTAGCGAGAGAAGCCTCGTAGCCGCTCGTATTAAAAGTGACCGTGGTGCCATTTTGTTCTTCCTGTAAAAATATAGCGACCAGTGTTTCTTCTACACCTAAGTAAAATGAAAACTCTCGATTTGGCGTTACATTTTTTATCGTTAACACCATCGGTAATTTTTCCGCAAGCTGATTTTGTTCATTCGGCATTATCGAGAAAATCAGCTCTTTTCCTGCCTCTAATTTAGGAATTTCCCAAGTTGAATCTGGGGCGTACCATTGCGTTAGCAACTGCTCCTCTGTAACAGCCCGCCAAACTGTAGCAATACTTGCATCAATCCAAATCGAACTTTTTTCTTGATCCATCATCACATTCCTCCGTTTGCCGATTTCGTGCCTTTTTCTATCATTTTATCCTATTTTAGGAATCGGTAACAGTTACAACTTTAATTCTTGTTTTTAGGTTTTGCTATGTTTTTACGCACCAATCCAAAATAAAAAGCGTGTTTTGCCAATTGCTTGATCAAAACACACTTAAAGATTTTTTTATGTTCTACGCATATAGGCACGAACTGTCAATGGCGCAAAAATGATTACAACAATTGCAGCTCCAATAAGTGAAGCTGACAAATCCCAACCTATAGCTCCCGAATTTGAAAGTTCTCTGACAGCCGTTACCAGATGTGAAATTGGATTAATTTTCACAAACCACTGCAGGAAATTTGGCAAGGTCTCGGCTGGAACAAAAGCGTTAGAAAGAAATGTAAGTGGAAACAGTACTAGCATGGAAATTCCCTGTACACTCGAAGCTGTACGTGCAATGACACCAAAGAAGGCAAAGATCCAGCTAATAGCCCAGGCACAGACAATAACTAAAAGCCCCGCAAGTACAACGTAACCTACTCCACCTTCTGGTCGATACCCCATGATATATCCCATGGTAAAAGTAAGTACAGTTGCTATAGTGTATCGAATCGTATCCGCCAAGAGTGCCCCAGCCAATGGTGCAATACGTGCGATTGGGAGTGATTTAAATCGATCAAACACTCCTTTATCCATATCTTCCCGCAATTGGACTCCTGTAACGATTGAGGTAGTGATGACAGTTTGCACGAGAATTCCTGGAATGATGACTGGCAAATAATTTTGCACATTGCCCGAAATGGCTCCCCCAAAAATGTAGGTGAACATGAGGGTGAAAATAATCGGCTGAAGTGTTACGTCAAACAATTGCTCTGGTGTACGTCGAATTTTTAATACACCTCGATAGGCCATCGTTAACGAATTTCTTAAAGATTGATTGAAGCTTGGTTTGCTTAGCAATTGACTTTTCATACTCTTTCCCCCTTTACTTGCTCAGAGCCTTTGAGTTGTTGGGGAACATTCTCACCAGTAATGGTCAAAAACACTTCATCTAAAGTCGGTTTTTGTACACTTAACTCGTCAAGCTGAATTCCTTTTTGACGAAGTGCAATAAATAAATCTGTAACTGCGTCAACATTTGACATCGGGGCCGTCACCTTCCCAATGTCCTCTGTAACTGTAGTTTTTACTTTGAGTATTTGTTCTACGGTTTCACGAGCTACTATGATCTCTTGTGGATTTTGAATGCTCAAATGTAAAGATGATGTACCAACAGATGCCTTTAGCTCATCGACTGTCCCCTCCGCAACAACTCGACCATGGTCAATAACGGCAAGTCGATCTGCCAGCTCATCAACCTCTTGCAGATACTGTGTCGTTAACAAGACGGTTGATCCTGTATCTACTAATCGACGGATCGTGTCCCACATTTGATTACGTGTTCGAGGGTCTAACCCTGTAGTCGGCTCATCTAAGAAGATCAATGGTGGCTGTGCGATAAGACTTGCTGCCAAGTCCAAGCGACGGCGCATACCACCAGAGAAATTTTTCAAAGGACGTTTGGCGGCTTCTGATAAACCGAATTCTTCCAGTAATTCAGCTGCTTTATTTCGTGCCTCTGTACGTCCCAATCCTAGCAAGCGAGAGAAGATTATCAAATTCTCCGTTGCACTAAGTGATTCGTCAACTGAAGCATACTGACCAGTGACTCCAATTAATTGACGTACAATGTGAGGCTCTTTTACTATGTCATAACCGAATATCCGTGCCGACCCAGCATCTGCTCGTAGAAGGGTTGCGAGCATTCTGATCGTAGTAGTCTTTCCAGCTCCGTTAGGACCAAGCACACCATAGATAGTGCCAGCACGTACATTTAGATCGACACCATCTACAGCACGATTTTCTCCAAAATGCTTCATGAGACCATGTGCTTCAATGGCCCACTCACTATTCGCAAACGAGCTTTTCATTCTATTCACATTACCCATTATTTCCTCCTTCGTTTATTCCCATCGTTTCATTTTTCATGAACTTACTGATGGAAATCACTTATCTACATTTTTATAGATGTTATTTAACGTCTAATTATGCCTAGGGATAATTGATTTATCTATAAACGAATAATACAACAAATATATGAACTGAATGTGAACCGAATTTGGGTTTATTATTACTACGATACTACAGCGTTTTTGTTTTGGGTCACCCTATATAAATTCATTGCACCGAGAGCGACAAATATGGCTACAATGTCCAGCGCCAATTGATAGCTTGCAAAAAAAGTTACCATGAATCCAAATAACGAAGGTGCGATCACAATAAAAAACTGATTCAGCGTCAAGGCTGCACTCACAGTTAGACCAACATAATGTGGATTTGATTGTTCTGTTACACAAGCAATAAACAATGAATACCAGCCAAGTGCTACGAAGCCTAATAAGAAACAACATAATAACATCAACATTTTCGCATGTAAGATAAATGGCAAGATGACGGTAAGAATAACTGCACTAGCCATTACTATTATTAATAAATTTTCCCGCTTCTGCTCAAAGAATTGATCACTAACCCATGCTATGACTACCCTTCCAATCATTCCACCGATTAATAACAGGCTTAAATACTGCCCCGCCTCTGTTAAGGAATAACCACCTTCTTGATGTAAATAACTCATGAAATGAGCAACGAGTATCATTTGTAAAGTCATCATCACAATTCCAACAATATAGATTGGATATAAATCTTTATTATTTTTAATAGCTTCTAGCTTCTCTTTAAAAGTGACAGAGGTTGCCGCTACTACTACGCGATTTTTAGGCTCCTGATAAATAAGTAAAAAAAGTAGTCCGCCAGCAATAGCCACAAAGCCTTGTACAAGATGCACCGATGTTAGGCTATGGTGATAGTACATATATGTAAGAATGGCTGATGCTAAAGCTCCACCGATTGGAATGCCTGTTTGTCGAATGCCAATCGCCAGCCCGCGATGTTTGTCTGGAAACCATTTCACAATTGCGGTGCTGCCCCCTGTTTGCGCACTTCCGTACCATACGCCAACGATTAATAATAAAAATAGCAATACTGCATAATTGTTTACCAACATGAGAAGTAGCGCTGAAAAACCTAGTAAAATGGATCCCCACCCGATAATTTGTTTTTCCCCTCTTTTATCCATTAAATAGCCGAAAAGCATCATCGAAAAGATTGGTCCAATATTAACAGCAGAA
Organism: Lysinibacillus sp. 10T31; assembly: GCF_056394365.1. Taxonomy (NCBI): domain Bacteria; kingdom Bacillati; phylum Bacillota; class Bacilli; order Caryophanales; family Bacillaceae; genus Lysinibacillus; species Lysinibacillus sp. 10T31. The sequence goes on along the minus strand of NZ_JBFTHS010000015.1, from coordinate 38,987 downwards.
ACGATAAAACCCGTTTGAAACGATGATAAATTCCATTCAATTTGATAAAATGTGGCAATTGGCCCCATGCCGTACGTCACAAAAGTTGCCGCAGTTTGGGACAGCGTAGCTACTAATACGATGATCCATTTATAATATGTATTCATAAAAATTCCTCCAATGTCGCTACACTGATTCATTTGTGTAGGATAACTTTATACATCTAAAGTTTACGCCTGCCCAATGAATGCGTAAAATAGAGGAAAGTGATAGTAGCTATCAAAAAATTTAATAGGTGTGTGACATACAACATGAACATAGAAGAAATAGCATTAAAGATCGAGATTTTAGAGAGGCAAAATCTTAGTAAATCCGCTGAAATGACGAATTATACTCAATCTGCCTTAACCTCTAAAGTGAAGAAAATGGAGGGGGAAATTGGTCAGGTGGTGTTTAAGCGTACACCTCAGGGCTTGAAAATTACGAATGTAGGGACACAATATTTAAAATTTCTAAAGCTAATTACAGAAGAGTACGATGAATTTTTACAAGGGATTGGTTCGGCACAAACGAATACGAAAATTAGCCTCGGCACTTCCCATACAACGATTAAAATTTATGGCGCATCCATAATGAATGCCTTACAGACAAATAATATTCCTTTAGATGTCGATTTCACTGTAGAATCTAGCACTTCCTTAAATGCGAAAATACATAATGCTGAAATGGATTGTGCTCTAACGAGTAATCCTATTAAACACTACCCTGATGTAAATTATGACTTGATTGCAACAGAAACATTTGAAGTCATTTCGAACAATTCTTATCTTATTGATTTTGAGAAACGTTCACCTGTTACACTACTAGTGTTAAGTAAAGGCTGTATGTATACAAGGGCAATGGCAGATTGGTTAAAAAAGAATGAAGTTCCATTTACGATGAAAGAGATAAAATCGGTAAGTAGTATCCTTGATTTTTTACAAATAGACAATACGATTGCTGTATTAAATACAAAACTAATTGATCTATACAACTATTCCAACATTCACTATTACGACTTGCAGCAGCTAAACAAAGTAATAGAAACTGTTTTTATTTACAAGAAGAGCGAAAGCCAACAATCTTCTATTTTTCAATTAAAACATGTGATTGAATCGTTATTGCTGGAAGACCCTATCGAATGAAGCTAGTTCGATAGGGTCTTCTAGCAATTTATCGGAGAACTTTAAGTTTTATCGGAACAATTTTTAGATTTATCGGAACAATTTCGTGATTTATCGGAAGAATTTCAAGATTTATCGGAACAATTTTTAGATTTATCGCCTAACTTTAATTTATCACCTAACTTTTTATGTTTATCGCCTAACTTTTTTAATTTATCACCCAACTTTTTTAATTTATCACCCAACTTTTTTAATTTATCGCCTAACTTTTTTAATTTATCACCCAATTTTTTTATTTATCACCCAACTTTTTTAATTTATCGCCTAACTTTTTTAATTTATCACCCAATTTTTTTATTTATCACCCAACTTAAAGTCAAAGAACAGCTAATCCTTGCGAGCCAAAGTAAGGAAGTTGAGTCCAAGCGGCAACCTGCAATCTAACTAGACTTCCACCCTCTTGAATAGCAAATACAGAAACTGTCCCCTGATTTCCGTTCAGTGTATAAAAATGCCGCCCATCTCTGCTCACTCCAACATCCATCGGTAGTCCTGGAGCTGTACCTTGCGGTGTACTAGTAATATGCCCTGCCACTGACAGTTCACCATTGGGATCGATGCGGTAGGTGGAAATAGTGCCGCTTAAAGTGTTGGTTATGAAGGCAAAACGCTCATCTCTTGTTGTGATTACCCAGCATGCAGTTTTATATCCGTTTGGTACGGAGCCACTGATCACGTGGAGAGCCCCATCGTTGTTCATTGAATAGGATGACAGGGCATTTGAACTTGCTTCAGTAACTAAGAGGATTCCAGAGGATAGAAAATAGGCACCCAATGGACCGTCACCATAAGAATCATTAACGATTGGTTTTGAAACTGTACCATTTTGATTTACGTTGAAAACGCTAAGACGGTTTGTAGTAAACTCGGTTACTAGAAGCTTACTGCCATCACGTGTGAAAAGAACCTGAGCGGGCTCGGCATTGAAAGTGCTGAGAGAACGTGAGGAGCCAGCAATAGGAGTAAGGCGCCCGTGTTCATCTATGCGAAAACCCATGATGTTTGATGCAAAATTATTTGCGGCATACCCTACATTAGCTACATAGACAAGATCACCAAACACATCTACACTATTTGGCTGAGCACCTCCAGTTGGCTTCACGTCCACGAGAACGGGCACACCGCTGTCACTAATAATAAAACTGCTAATACTATGGCTGCCTGCGTTCACTGCGAGAAGAAAACGACCATCACGGGATAAGGTTAATGCTCCTTGTGATGTCAGGGGATCGACACCATTGTTTGGCGTTGCCGCAGAGACTTTCCTTATACCAGTACCACTCCCATTAGTCGGGTAGGCTCCCGCGAAAGTGAGCATTCCATTCATGTCCCTGTGAAAGGCAATAACTTGATTCATGACTTCATTATTCGTCATCATGTAAACCATACTTACACTTGCAGGGGAATTTTTGTTCATCTAAACTTTCCTCCTTTTATAGCTTTATATGGTTCTTTTACTAATTCAATTCCCCCTTTTATTTAGGCTGTTTTCTAAAGGATTGCTGCTGTTAAAACATAAAAAAAGAATTAATCTACAAAATGTGTAGAATCAACTCTTTTTTATGTTTGATATTTCGTAAATCTAATATTTTACTAAAGCCCCAGTTAATTGAAGAAGAACTCTAGCTCTTTTACAACAAAAGCACCTGATAATCATTTATTTGGACATCCATTCATATTGAATATCAGCTAAATTTTCTTCATTTTCATGTCCTCTACCTATGATTTCAAATCCGTGTTTTTCATAAAATTGTTGTGCATTTTTATTTACTTCAAATGTGTATAATATTAATCTCCCACTTGATTGTGCTTTTACTTTATCTAGTAATGTATGACCTATACCGATTCCTTGAAAATCTATATGAATATATAGTTGGCTTATTTCCCTTTCATTATAGGCAATCATTCCAACTACTTTTTCATCAATTATCGCTAAATCTATTTGAAACTGTTCAGATAATATATGATCTAAAAAATAAACGTGACTTTCAAAGCTGTGAATTTCTTTCTGACCAATAGCCTGTTCCTTACTATCTCGCCACATTTTCACTGTTTGTTCAGCGTATTTGGGATTATACTGAGTAATTATCATTTTGTGTTGGTTCACTACATTACCTCCTCAAGTTTTGTAACTGCTTTATATATTATTTTACTGATATGAATCCGATGAATACTAGTCGTTGTTTTTAAGTTGAAATAGAAAAACAAAATGAGGTCCCTTCTACGTCTGAATGGAGTGAATAGCTTACTTGAAGAATTCTAGCGATATCATCAATGATCTTCAAACCAAGACCTTCACTAACACAATTTTGTTCAAAGCCATTACCGTTATCCATCATGAAAATCTGATTATCTTTCATTGTTATCTCGAGCTTAGTAGCTTTTGAATGCTTCAATGTATTTTGGAACACATTATCAAACATTCGTTGTAGCCATAATACATTACTCGTCCATATTAATTGTGTTTCCTTTGGATAATAAATTAATTCTATGTTATGCATTCTATATAAATAGCTCCACTTTTTTATCATCGTTTCTAACAATGTCGTGAGGTGCACTTCCTCTGTAACAATATAAGAATTCTCCATTGTGTCAAAGGACTGCAAATTAAATTCATTCGTTAAGCTGGCGATATAATGTATTTGCTCATTTAAGGATTCCACCAATTTAGGTTGCTCCTTATAGTAATCTTCTAAATAAAATAATTGTAAACGGATAGCTGTTAACGGGGTATTAATATCGTGTCTAAGCTTTTGTAGTAGCTCTTTTTGTAGCTCCTGCTGTTGTTTAAGCTCTAATTCCCGATAGGTAGTTCGCTCAATTAGTATATTAACCGATTGAATTAACTGTCCAATTTCATCCTCACTGCCAACCTCTAATGTACTCGGTATACTCTCATGACTTGCTAAGTCACGAATCGTTTTGTTTAGCATATTAATTTTCGTTAATAATGAATTGATCGATTTCGAAAATAAAAATGCTAGCAAACATAATGATAGGAAGAACACAAATAGCATCGTTGGATAGGCGAAAGATTCATGGAATGGAGTGCCTTTATTTCTAGTTTTAAACGCGAATTCATAAATAATAGACATTGACACACTGATCCCTAATAATACGATTGGAACACTAACTATGGCAGTAAATAATAATAATCGATATTTTGTTTTTAATGTCATTTCTTTATGTAGGTATTTAAGCGATACCCTTCTCCGTAAATATTTTGTAAGATGGTGCCTGATGAATCATGAATTTTCGTTCTAATCTTTTTGATGTGGACATTGATGATATTTTGATTTCGATCGTCAAGCGGCCATAAGTAGTCAAAAAAATGATCCTTCGTTAACACTCTATCCTTGTTGTCAAATAAATAAAAGAAGATTTTACGTTCGATTGCTGTTAATGAAATTTCATCATGTATATTATTTTTAAATAATTTACGATGCTCTATATCAATCAATAAATGCTGGATTTGCGTAAATGTCCCATATTGCTGCTCTAGCATTTTCTGCATTCTTAAAAGAAGCTCTCTCGGATCAAATGGTTTTGTCATATAGTCTTCACCAACTGTTAACCCTTGAAGCTTGCTCTCTATATCATTACGAGCTGAAAGAAAAATAATGGGGATATTTAAGCCTAAGCTTTTAATGTTTTTTGTTAGCTGATAGCCATCCTCCCCTGGAAGCATAATGTCCATTATTACTAAATCGATTTGATGGATAAGGTTCATAATTTCTCGTCCATCCGTTTTCCATACAACGTCGTAGCCTTCACGTTGTAGTATTTTTTGCATCAAATCGCCAATCATTTGGTCGTCTTCTACTATTAATATCGTAAATCCTTTCATTACCTCGGCCTTTCTTTGTTGCCAACTTTTGTCTTCATAAATTCTATCGCAAGATTATAAATCTCATCAGGTTTATATAAATAAATACTATGAGTACCACTTAATTCTTTCACATCCGCTATGTTAATTTGCTCGGCAAATTCCGCATATTTTTGGCTATGGTACTTCGTAAATTTCGAATCTTTATTTTGTTCAGCAATAGCATCTATTAATAATATCGGTGTGTCTTTTGGTTTCGGAAGCTCTTCTGATTTTAAACTATTTTCATACACATGTAGTAGCTCATTTTTCATATCATCATTAAAAAATTGTTTATAAGATAGTGCTATATAAATTTCTTTTTCTTCTTTGGTTAAAAACGATTGCTCCATTACTTCTGGATTATACACTTTAGAAGGTGTTAATCGATGTAAGCCCAATTTCGTTAGCAAATTCATTCCCCTAACAGTCCATAAATCGATTTGTCCCATTTTATGCTCCACATATTGACTTGGCAAACCTATATCTAGCGCAATAATACCCTTAATTTCTTCAGGATATTTTTGTGCCCAATAAATCGCCTCAACTCCCGAGATGGAATGTGGTACTAATATATAAGGAGGCTTATTGCCACTTTTCATGAGCGCTTCTCTCGTTTGTGCTAAAATTCTATCAATATCTCGTTCGTCCTTAGAGACATCACTATAGCCATAGCCCGCTCTTTCAATAACAGCAATCTTATGTCCTTGAGAAAATTTACTGTACAGCCCTTTCATTTCATGAATCGGTGCCGCAACTCCTGAGCCTGCCATAAACACATAAGTATCCTGACCATCACCCTCAGTGTAAACATTGATTTTTTGATGATCGACCTCAACAAGTGTTCCTTTAGTATTTAAAAGTTCGGATTCCCTACTAAGCTGATATCGATGATAGCTGAATATCGCCACTAGTCCAATAAACATGAACGCAATAAAGTAGATAACTATTTTCTTAAACATTTTTTTCATAAAAATCTCCTCTCAGTTGATACTGCAAGGATAAACAATAAAAATAAATTTCTTATTAATTTTTTTGTAGAAAATAAAAAAAGCTGTCTAAAAGTGTTTTACTCCACTTAGACAGCACTTGACCTAGAAAATTATTGATCGGGATAAGTCTCTTGTAAAAAAGATACAGATCGTTGGATGAGCGACTTTAATATTTCCACATCAATATCCGCTAGTTTATTTATATAAACACAAGCTTTTCCTGTTGTATGTTTACCAAAATCCTTTAATAAATTGTCTTTCTCACTGTCACCTGGGGCAAAATACAAACTGATTTTAGCTTTTCGAGGTGAAAATCCAACTAAAGGTGCATCGCCTTCATGTCCAGATTTATATTTGTAATGATATTTGCCAAACCCTATAATACTTGGACCCCACATTTTTGCCTCATACCCTGTTACTTCAGCAAACATATCCAATAGTCGGTAAGCATCTTCACGCTTTTTAGGATGATCCACGTTTTCAATAAATTCAATGACACTCTCGTCAGTTTCTTTTGTTTTTAATTCGTACATTTTTATACCTCACTTTCTAAAGTTGAATTTTGTTGCATCATAACATTTCCGATTGCCTTCATACAATAGCTAAAAGCAAAAGCTGTCTATTAAGTTTTTTTGCTTACTTAATAGACAGCCTTCTATCAGTTATTCCACTTGTTCAAGCAAAAGTTTTTGCTGTAGATTACTATAAATACCTTGTTTTTGCATGAGCTGCTCATGATTGCCCTGCTCAACAATTTCACCTTGTTGAATAACAAGAATTTGGTCAGCATTTTCGATTGTTTTTAGACGGTGCGCAATGACAAAGCTTGTGCGTCCCTGCATTAAATGCTGTAAACCTTTTTGAATATCGACCTCTGTTTGCGTATCCACACTGGATGTAGCTTCATCCAAAATTAAAATATCCGAATTTTCTAAAATTTCCCGGGCAATGGCCAATAATTGGCGTTGACCTTGACTTAAGTTTGCCCCACCTGCCTGTACAGGTGTATCATATTGTGCTGGTAAATATTTAATAAAGTTATGGGCATTCGCAATTTTCGCCGCTTCTTCTACCTCTTCATCTGTTGCATCAAGTTTACCGAAACGAATATTTTCACGAATTGTTCCCGAAAATAAATACGTATCCTGCAGTACAACACCCACTCGTTGACGGATCGTCTCCATTTTATAATCCTCGATATTATGACCATCAATCAAAATTTCACCAGCATCGACATCATAAAAACGAGTTAACAAATTGATAATCGTTGTTTTCCCTGATCCGGTTGGACCGACAAGTGCAATCGTTTCACCCGCCTTGGCATGGAAGCTAATATTTTTCAGTACTGGCTTCTCTGTCACATAGCTGAAGGATACTTGTTGAAATGACACATCTCCTTTTAAACTTTGACAATCAATAGCATGCTTATTATCAGCTACTTCCGAAGGTTCATCTAAAATCTCGAAGACTCGTTCTGCCCCAGCAATCGCCGACTGGAAAGTATTCAAAAGGTTAGATAGCTGATTCAGCGGACGGAAAAATTGACGTGTATACGTGACAAATGCGGCGATAACCCCAACTGAAACGATCCCTTTTACCGATAAAAATGCCCCTGTGCCAATAACAACAGCTAAACCTAGGTTATTCATAAAGTTATTAATGGGTCCAAGTAGACCTGAAGTAATTTCTGCTCGCTGTGCCGAGTTACGGAGACTTTCGTTCTGTTTATGGAACGTCTCAATCGTTTGTTGTTCTGTCCCAAAAAGTGTCACAACTTCTGCCCCTGTAATCATCTCCTCAATATAACCGTTCAGCTTCCCTAAATCACGTTGACGTGCCGCATAGTTTTTACTACTACGTTTGACAATTTGCTTCGTCGTAAAAACAATGAGTGGAATAATAATCAGCGTCACGATTGCTAGCTGCCAGCTAAGCGAGAACATAGCAATACTAACACCGATGACCGTTAAGACTGACGATACGATTTGTGTCACACTTTGTGCAAGTGCCGTATTTAAATTATCAATATCATTCGTTACACGGCTCATTAAATCACCAAGTGCTCGGTGATCGAAAAATCTGAGTGTTAACGTTTGTAGCTTTTTAAACAGTTCAAGACGCAATGTTCGAATAGTTTTCATCGCTACATGAATCATGACATATGTTTGTAGCCAAGTAAAAATAGACGCTGCTGTATAGATAACTGCTAGAACAATACCTAGACGAACCGTACCAGCAATGTCCTTTTTCATAATGTATTCATCAACGATATGTCCGATTAAATACGGACCTGCTAAACTTAAAAATGTAGAAGCTACTACAAAAAAGATTGAGAAATAAAGCCCTATTTTTTGTTGTTTCACATATTGCCACACACGAAAGATCGTTGCTTTTTGATTTTTAGCCTTCTCAGTTGGCCCAGCCATCCGTGGTCCACGCCCAAAATTCATTTGCTTCGGTTGACTTTTACTCATTGTTGTACACCAGCCTTTTGCTGTGAAGCATAAATTGCTTGGTAGGGCTTGTTACTCTGCAATAACTGTTGATGCGTACCTTGACCAACAATTTCGCCGTCCTCTACTACTAGAATCAGGTCCGCCTGTTGAATAGAAGCAATTTTTGACGCTACGATAAACGTCGTTGTGCCTTTATATTCATTGCTTATGGCTTGCTGGACATGTTTTTCAGAGGCGCTATCAAGAGCAGATGTTGTATCATCCAGCACTAAAATAGTTGGCTGTCTTACGAGTGCACGCGTTAACGCTAATCGCTGCTTTTGTCCGCCAGAGAGATTGGTTGCCCCCTGTGAAAGTTCATGCGCTAAGCCTTTATCCAGTCGGTCCACAAATTCAGTAGCACATGCTGCATCTAGAGCTTGCTGTAATTCCTCGGACGTTGCATTCTCCTTACCAAGACGTATATTATTGTCAATTGCACCTGAGAACAGTAATGCTTTCTGAGAAGTAAAGCCGATATGTTTACGTAAAGTTGATAATGCATAATCTTTGAGAGGCTTTCCATCCAAGAAGATTTCTCCACTCGTTGGGTCAAATAAACGTGGTAATAGCTTCACTAACGTTGATTTTCCACTACCTGTTTTTCCGATTAGACCTATCGTTTGCCCCGGCTTTACTGAAAATGTAATATTTTTCAGCACATCCTCAGCCGATTCATAATAACGATAGCTCACATTTTGGAAGTCAATCGCCCCTTGAATTGGCGATGTAAGTGGATTTTCTGCTTCCTTGACTGCTACTTCTTTATTTAAGACGTCTACGATACGCTCCCCTGAAGGAATAGCACGTGCAATTTGCATAAGCACCATGCTAGAAGTCATCAAACCATTTAGTATAATCGTTAAATAGTTAATAAACGCGAGGATTACCCCAACTTGTAATGTGCCCGCTTCTACTTTAATAGCACCAAGCCAAAGCGCTGCTACAATTCCTAGATTGACAACGAACATCGTAAACGGCACGAGCACACCAACAATTTGCTCAGCTGTAATAAAGCGTTTCGTCAACGTTTCATTAAGCCCACTAAATTGTTCAATCTGTTGCGTTTCACGACGGAACGCCTTGACAACACGAATCCCCGCTAAATTCTCCTGAAGCTTCGTATTAACACCATCAATTGCCTCCTGCACTCTACGGTATAGCGTACCTGAGTACTTTGTGAAAAAGTACATCGCAATAATCAATATCGGCACGATAATTAGAAGTATGGAAAATAACTCACGTGCTGTTACAAAAACAATAATGACGGCGCCAATAAATAATAGTGGACCACGCACAAAAATACGCAGTGTCATCATAAACGCACGCTGAACGCTTTCCACATCATTCGTTAAAATCGTAATAAGCTTCCCTGTTGTAAAAGCGTCACGTTCCTTGGCCGAATACGTCATCATTTTTTCATAAAGTGACTGACGAACATCCGATGCAAAATGGATAGCTGCCTTCGAACTATAATAGGAGCAGCCTACTCCACCAACAAGTCCAAGTACCGCACTCATCAGCATCAATACGAACATTTTCAGCACATATGGATTGTCGCTATTGGTAATCCCCGTATCAATCATATGCTGCATAATTGTCGGCTGCAGTAAATCCATCGTTACCTCTAGTACCATTAATACTGGCACAATCAAGGTGAAAAATTTATAGGGTCCTAAAAACCCTCCTAACTGTTTAATTGCTTGCATTCTTTCGTCTCCGTTCCATTTAAATCACATTCGATAATAATTATAACTGAAAACCATTCTCAAATGGCAAATAATTTTTCGGGTCTCGTAATATTCGAGGCACGATTGATAATTTATGTAGGTTGTCATAACTATTGAAGTTGTTCAGGCTACCAACTTTCGAAGGGAAATCAGGGGGAACGTTCTTTTACTATTATCACTATGTTAAAATGAAAATCAGGATGATATAAATATTACCAATAATGTAATAGCTTCCAATAAAGCATTAAAAGGGGGATGAGAAATAGTGCTTCCAATCTTTTATTCCATTGGTATGCTAATCGTATTACCTGCGAGCTTTATTATTTCGCTTTGGAAAGCACCTTTTAAAAGTAAACTGGAATGGTTGTTGGACTCATTGGTGACAGCAGCACTAATCGTTTGGTTATTTCAAGCAGGAAACTGGAGTTGGGTCGGATATTATGTTCGCTTTCTTTGGTTGGCTCTCTTGATTGTCACTTTCATTTTTTCTTGGAAAAGGGTAAGGAATTTACCGTTTACAATAAAATATACACTATATCAAAAGTTTTCTATTTGTATTTATATTGTCCTTATTTTGGTTTTTGGTACTTATAATGCTTTGGTCGTAAAAAGCTATACAATATCCGAAAAAGGAATTGAGTTATCTTTCCCACTTAAGAATGGCACCTATTATGTCGGACAGGGTGGCAATCAGGTGTTAATGAACTACCATCAAGACCATCCAGGTCAAAAATATGCTTTAGACATTTTAGAATTAAATACGTTTGGAACCCGGGCAAGTGGACTATATCCAGAAGAATTGGATAAGTATAAAATATTCGAAGAGAATTTATATAGTCCTTGTAATGGAAAAATAGTCGACATGCAAAATGATTTATCTGATCTCCCCCCTCCTAAATCTGATGCAGAAAATCCTAAGGGGAATCATGTCACCCTATCATGTGAGAACTATGATGCTACCGTTGTATTAGCCCATATGCAAAAAGGCAGCATAGTCGTGGCACAAGGTGATAAAGTAACAACGGGTCAAATACTTGGAAAAGTAGGAAACTCCGGAAATACAAGTGAACCACATTTACACATTCATGCTGAAAAGGACGGGAAAGGCGTTCCGATAACATTTAATGATCGATTTTTAGTGCGAAATAGTTTAGTACGATAATATTAACGAAAAATAAAAAATAGTTAAATTCTCAAATGAGGGCGGCTAGCGAATGTCTGAAAAAAATCAAACAAACAATAATTCTGTAATTTCTTTAACGCTTGGAATTCTTTCAATGTTAATACCTTTTATTGGCTTGATCTTAGGCATCAGCGGAATAATATTTTCAAGTAAAGCTGTAAAAGAAATTAATACAACCAATGCAAATGGTAGAGGATTAGCAACTGCAGGTTTAATTTGTAGTATAGTAGGGATTATTTTACAAATTCTTGCGATTTTGGGGTATATAGCTTATTTCTCAATGACGCCGGTTAAATAATAACAGCTAAAAAGAGCACAGATTTCTTTCGCTCTCTTTTTTAAATTCGTGAGATTTAAATACTTTTGTCTCCTAAAGGAAACCCGTTTGTTGATCCGAGAAATTTTCTTCTTTTACTTAAGCGTCCCCCCTATTCTCACAAAAAAATCCACCTCCATGTTTTTTCAACATGGAGGTGGACTTGGTATTACAAATCATCAAAGCCGTTATCTTCTACATTAACCTTTACATATTGGCGAGAACGCTGCTCGAAGAAATCTGTTTTTCCTAAGTCAACATCCTCATACGCTTTAACCCACTTCAATGGATTTTTGCGATAGCCTTCAAATGGACGCTCCACGCCAAGCTGATTACAGCGTACGTTTGCATAGAAATGTACATAATCATGGACATCTTCGACATCGAGGCCTTCAACTTTATCGCCAATTACTTCATTGGCCCAATCGATTTCTAGCTGCACGGCTTCACGGAAGATTTCTTGTACACGAGCTGCTCGTTCAGGTGTATCGTATTCAGGATATTCCTCTAATAGCTCCTGATAAATCTTCACAAATAAATCGACATGTAGCTGCTCATCGCGATTAATATAATTAATCATCGTTGACGTGGCCACCATTTTTTGATTGCGTGCTAAATGATAGAAGAACGCGAAGCCAGAATAGAAGAATAAACCTTCTAAAATCACATCATAGACAATCGCTTCTAGCATATTTTCAACAGTTGGCTCCTCTGAAAATGCTTGGTAGCCCTTAATAACGAAATCATTACGTCGCTCTAGCACTGGCTCTGTACGCCAATAGTCAAACGTACGATCCTGCTCGTCTTTGTTGACAATACTTGATAGCACGTAGGAATAAGAGTGATTATGGATAACCTCTTGTTGCGCTAAAATAATCATTAACGCATTTAAGCTTGAGTCCGTTAAATAATCAGCTACTTTCCCCGCAAAATCTGTTTGCACACTGTCTAATAGTGCAAGCAAGCCAATTATCTTTAAAAAGGATTCCTGTTCATCCGCTGATAGTCCAGGAAACTGCTTCACATCATTGCTCATATTAATCTCAAATGGTGTCCAGAAGTTACCTAGCATTTTTTTATACTTAGGATATGCCCAGCTAAAACGCACATCATCCCAGTTTAAAATGTTAGAAGAACGTCCGTTGACAATCCCTGTTGAACGGTTCGGTGCATCCTTATCCATAATTTGTCGTTTTGTAATAGTTGTCATTGTTACTTCCTCCTAGCTCGCGCAAGACTCACATTCTAGCAATTCTACAGACGTTGAGCGCACATAATAAGTCGTTTTCACACCGCTCGCCCATGCATTCATATGCAATGCTAGTAAATCTTTCGCCTTAATCGTATTTTGAACGTATAAATTAAGTGAAATGCCTTGGTCGATATGACGTGCTCGTGCAGCATTTTGCTTGATTGTCCAATTTTGATCGATGAAATAAGCAGATTTATAATACCAAGTCGTCACAGGTGATAAATCAGGTACTGTTACTGGAATTTTGTAATCCTTCTTCTCTTCTGAATAACTCTTTTGGAAGATTGGATCAATCGTAGCCGTACTGCCCGCTAAAATGGATGTTGATGAGTTCGGTGCAACTGCCATTACATAGCCGTTACGCATACCTTTCTCAGCAACCGCGGCGCGTAACGCATTCCATTTATTGCTGTCGTAGCCACGTTTGTCAAAATACGCACCAGTATGCCAATCTGAGCCTTCAAATAATGGGTATGCTCCTTTTTCACATGCCAAATCGTTAGAAGCACGAATCGTTAAATAAGCAATTTCTTCATAGAGCTTGTCCGCAAATTCTACTGCTTCCTCAGACTCCCATTGAATTTCTTTCAAAGCTAATAAATGGTGCCAGCCAAATGTGCCAAGCCCAATACCACGGTAGCGTAGGTTCGTACGCTCTGCTTGTTTTACTGGAATTGTATTTAGAGCAATAACGTTATCTAGCATACGTACTTGAACTGGGATCAATCGTTCTAGAACACCAGCCGGTACAGCTCTACCTAAATTAATAGATGATAAGTTACATACAACGAAATCTCCAGGTTTGCGACGTGTTACGATGACATCATCCTCTAAGGTAATAGATTCGAACTCAGTAGCTGACATATTTTGGAATATCTCTGTGCACAGGTTCGAGCTGTAAACCATTCCTTCATGCTTATTCGGATTCATGCGATTGACTTCATCTCGATAGAACATAAACGGTACGCCTGTTTCAAGCTGTGAGCGCATAATACGCTTCATAATATCAATAGCTGGTACGACTTCACGACTTAACAATGGATTCGCGATACATTCCGCATATTTAGTACGGAAAGAGCCATCACCCTTTTTCTCATCGTAGAAATCCTCTAGTGAGAATCCCATAACCTCTCGTACTTCATGTGGGTCAAATAAATGCCAATCCCCACGTGCCTCAACAGTTTCCATAAATAAATCTGGTAGGCACAGCCCTGTGAAAATATCATGGGCACGCAGACGCTCATCCCCATTGTTTAAGCGTAAATCTAAAAACGTAAAGATGTCTTTATGCCAAACATCTAGATAGACAGCAATAGCTCCTTGTCGTTGCCCAAGCTGATCGACTGAAACCGCCGTATTGTTAAGCTGTTTAATCCATGGTAAAACGCCACTTGATGCACCTTTAAAACCTTTAATAGATGAGCCTCGGCTACGAATTTTCCCCATATAAACACCAATACCACCGCCGTACTTCGATAAAGTTGCGACATCTGTATTCGTGTCATAAATACTTTGTAAACTATCATCTACTGTATCGATAAAGCAACTTGATAGCTGACCATGTGTTTTACCTGCATTTGATAATGTTGGTGTAGCAACAGTCATATATAAATTACTCATCGCCCAGTAAGATTCACGGACTTTTTCTAAACGATTTTCTGTTTCATCCTGCATCAGGGTCATTGCAATGACCATCCATCGTTCCTGTGGTAGTTCCACTGGTGTTTTCGTGTAATCACGGACTACATAGCGGTCCATCAATGTTTTTAAGCCAATATACGTAAACAACTCATCTCGACTTGGATCTAAATAAGAAGCAAGTTCCTGAAGCTCCTGCTCACTATATTTTGTTGTTAAACTTTCATGATACAAACCAGCTTCTGTATAGTGTGCTAATTGTTCTGGGAAAACCTTATAAACATCCTTTACTGAAACTCCACGGCGCATTGCAAATTGATCATATAGTTTTTCTAAATAAATTTGAGCTGCGACAAATGTCCAGTAAGGCTCCTCCTCATCAATTAAGCTAAGCGTTTGTAAAACCATCGCATCTGCCCATGCTTCAAATGTGGCATTATCGTTTTTTCGTAGCCATCGATCCGATAATCTTACAAAACTTTCGAGTTCATCCTCCGTGTAACTTTTCTTGAGCTTAGCAATTTGCTGTTCGATTTGAATTGTCATGTTCTCATTCTCTCCCTTTCTATCTCCAGACAACACAAAAAGCGATCACGCAACATCTATCGGTTACGTGATCGCAGTAAAATCGGAAATGGAAATGAAGGACATGCACACAAAGAAGTGAACAAATCTCTCGCCTCCACTTCTCAATCCCCGAAGAATGTGTTGCTGTCTTGAACATATCGGCAGGTCTCCTGGCTCATGCTTCCTCCAAATGATAACCTTCCCGTTTTTCACAGTGGCCTACTCATCATTTGTCAGCACTTACAGTTGCGGGGACAGCTTCGGCTTAAGATGACTCTTTTTCCGAATTCCCTTTTAAACCATATTGGTACCGCTCGTCCAAAATACTATATATTGTGTTTAACTCCTAAACAAATCTAACATATTGTGTTTATTGATGCAATAGGCGTTTTGCCCCTTGCACGTTATAAAGTGCTACATTTTCTCGAAGCAAGCCCAATTACAATGCAGTTTTACGTAGTTTTTCAAAATTTCTAGGAAATTTTTTTTGTGCTAGCTGCTCTTTTTCAGGCTGTATTCCTAGCAAAACTACTGCACATGGACCAGCTGATTTCTCAACATCTAACGAACTTTCGACCTGTTGCTCGCCAAAAAGCCGAGTAAATTCGGCTTGTAGACCTTTTGATCCAACTGGCCATACTTGCTGCACGATTCCCTCTTTCCACGCCTGAAAAATAGGTTGCAACTGTGCGACATTATCAGGCTGCGCAAGGACTTCATTGCCTACAAGCGGTAGTCCATAAGTGTACCAGCTAAGCTGTTCATGCTTAGTTGCTGTGCGTTTTTGCTGCTCACCAAGCATCGTAATAGACAATCCTGATTGTAAAGTCGGCATATTGGACTCTGTGCTACCGTCTATTGGCGGACAATTATGGCCAACCTCATCAAAAACCTGCTGAATGCCTGCAACATAACGCGACCACGCTGCATCTCCTGAAAAATTAGCGAGTAAAATATGGCTTGGTAACGCATTTGCAGCAAGCTGCTCTAAAAAAGTAACACGCGCAGTTAAGTATGCCGTTAGCTTGTCTGAAGCAGACACAACATCTTGTGGTTTTTCACCAATTGCTGCGGCATTATCTGTTGTAGCAATGAGCTCACCTATTTTTATAGCATTTCTCAATGTACTCGACCTTCCTTACGCACAAACACCTTCGACAGAATTGGCATCGCAATCGCAACGATTACTAAATTTATAAGTGTTGCCAACGGAAGACTAGTCAGTGACGTCCAGTAAAATGCTGGGCTAATGATAAAGTAAAATGGTATAGGTGCTACAACACCATTTAAAACAAGTGCCACAGGCCATTTCCAGAAATGCATTCCTTTTTTATGCATAACCCCAAAGACCCATACAACAATAAACATTTCAACCGCGATAATAATATGTAGCGGTCCAAGTGGGAAGCCAGTAGTTAAGGCTGAGATAAAATGCCCAATGACTCCCGCAACCCCAGCTAATACTGGAGATAAAAAGACAACGCTCAAAAATGCGGGTGCAGAGTCAAGCGCTGCAGTTGTAATAAATGTTGGAACTTTAATGACTGCACCCACTGCACAAATTGCCGCTACCATGGCCGTGAGCGTCAATTTCATCAATCTTTGTCGATCCATTCCATTTCCTCTTTCCTTTAAATTTTTTTATAATAGCGTGGGGTTGATTTCCGTTCCGGTTGGGCGCTTTCCTGGGGGCGTCCGATGAGCCGCTTTTGTTGCTGCCGCTTCGCTTTCGCACAGAAAACATCCGCTGCGCTGCAGGGTCTCGGGCCAACACGATGTTGGTCACGAAGGCGTTATCACAGGATGTGATGCACTTAGCCTTCGTTCCTCTATCGCTAATCCCCAAGGAGTCGCCCAACCTCCACTCCAATCAACTTATTTACAAAGCATACGTCCTTGGAAATCTTATCCCCAAAATGAAAAGCCTAATAAAATTTTTTTAAAACTATATCATTTTATTTGTTCCCCGATACCGTACCAAATGCGTACGACTTGTTCGGCTTCAGCAAATAATGCTTGATACAAACGCCCACATGTATCACGCAATAATCGTGACTGTTTTTCCAGAGGCACAACTCCACGTCCCATATCGGTCACTATAATATAGACAGCACAATTTTCTTCCAGAGTCTTTAGTCTTGTCAAAATGGTTCTAACAAGGGGTTCATCATCCTCAAGATCTTGTGTTACGAGCCACTTCTCTAAGTTTTTAATAACTAATACATCGCAGGTAGAAGTGCTATCATGTAAATCGCCATCTACTAGCTCAACTTTTTGACCTGCAAGCAATTTCATGACATAGTCGGTTTTTCCACTATAGGCTCCTCCGATAAAGACATGCATCGCGCTCCCTCCTCCCAAGCCTTTCTTGTAAATGTTAAAGAAAACATTTTATCATGCAGTGTTTGATACGACCAAAAAGTTTGCTCCGTTGGTGCAAATGCTACGAGAAGTGCTCGAATCACTCCACCATGTACAACGAGATGATAAACATCTTCATCTTTTGGTAATGCCGTGAACCCTTCAATGACACGCTCACAAAAGTCATCAAAGCCTTCCCCCTTTGGAGGTGGTGACTGTACGGGATCATCTAACCATGCACAATAACGACTATCGGATTTTAAGTCCTCATATGTGCGGCCTTCAAATTCTCCGAAGTTCGACTCTCGAAATCTCCTATCAGACAAGTATGTTGCATTCGGAAAATAATGGGCAGCTGTTTCTCTACAGCGTAGCAAATCGCTACCATACACCTTCGTGACATTTTTATCTACAATAGTCAGTAAAGATGCATCGGCTAATGCAGAATCTGTCCAGCCGATATACCGCTTCTCCAAATTTTCCTTTGTTGGTGCATGTCTCATTAAGCGCACAATAACAACGTCACCCACAGGACAACCTCCATTCCTTCAATTGAAGCACCGAGTAAATCTCCAGAAACGCCCCCAAAGTTGCGGACTGTAAATTGTCGAAAGACTAAAAAGGCAATCGCTAATACAGCCATCAACACTAGTGGAGCAATTGAGAAGTCTATGACAAACAACAAGCTACTATATGCCACAACTAATGTGATAAGCATAAAACAGATAAGTGATCCCGGCTTAATATGTGTTTTAAAAAAGTAGGCTAGCCCCTTTTCCTTTGAACACTTGAGCGACATAAAATAAAAGCTCATGCCTACTCGTGTTAATAACGGAATAAACACAGGCATCCATAGTGCAAACTTATGCTGAACGAATAACTCGTGCAGTATCACAAATTTACCAAGCACTAAAAACAGCACTGAAAGTACACCAAATGCACCAACACGTGGATCATCTAAAATTTCAAGCCGCTTCTCACGATCCCGATACGAAAAATAGGCATCCCCCATGTCAATAAAACCGTCTAGATGTAAACCACCAGTAAATAAAGCAAACAATCCGATAATCACAAAGGAAAGCAAGACTTCGCTGCTAGAAGTCCATTCAGTTAATCCATAGACTACCGCTGCCACTGCGGTACCCATGAGAGCCCCTATCCATGGCAAAAAGGCGAACATCCCTGTAATAGTTGCTTTCGACAAAGGAATTTCTTTATGTACCGGCAAAACTGTAAAAAATTGAAACGCAAGTTGTATGCTATGCCAGAAATTTTTCATCGTCTTGCCACCTTCTTTTTATTTTCAAAGCGTCATTCATTATTTCCATTTCTTTACGACACCATAGTTTATTTCATAGGCCTCATCCGCTATAGATACGAACCATTGATGTAATTGCCCAAGCATTTGTCGGTATAATTCAACTTCTTCACTAGAATATGGAGGCTCATCGAATAATTCGTTCGACACGATAAAAAACGTCACCCTTTTCTCAAGTAACGTCTCTACCGCCATTTTTAAAACATCAAGTTTCTGCTCTAAACAGCCAGGTTGTTCCACACAAGGAGTTCCCGTATCAAAGCCCTCGTAAAAAGCATTTGTCAACCATGTCGTAACACAGTCCCATAACACAACATCTCCATCGGTCAGTTTATGTAATGTATCAGCGATGTCATAAGGTGCTTCTATCGTTAGCCACTCAATCTTTTGTGCTCGTCTATCTGCCTGATGGCGCACTATTCGCTTCTCCATCTCATGGTCCAACGCAACTCCAGAAGCAATATAAATAAGGCGTTGTGCTTGCGTAAACTGTTTTTGATAGTGAGTAACAGCCGCTTTTTCAGCAAAATGAGATTTACCACTGCGTACTCCCCCTGTAATGAAAATCAGTGGCATGGTTACGCCTCCTATTGTAAATGTTGAATGTTCCCGATATCTTTAACGAGCCATTGCGGCCCGACTTGTTCAATAATCGTGACACTTGTACCATTAATAAATGGTTCTGCCCACAGCTGATTGATGCTTCGCCCTAAAATGGCATTAATGACGCATTTAATCGTTACAGCATGGGACACAATTAAAACATTGTCCTCGGGATATTTTTCCGCTATTTTCTTTAACGTAAACATTGCTCGTTCTGTTACCGTACCAAAGCTTTCTGTATGAGTTGCGACGAATTGTCCAGGATAATCGGTATATAATTCATAGTCAAGGCGATGCGTAGTCATAATGTCCTCGACTGTTTGCCCTTGCCATTCCCCTAAAAAAATCTCTCGCAAATTATCCTCATAAAATATTGGAAGCTGACGATTACTTAGAAGAATATGCAACGTTTCCTTAGCACGGCCACTTGAACTGCTATATGCCGCTGTAAAAGAGAATTTTTTCAAATGATCTCGAAGTTTTTCTGCATGTAAAATACCATTCTCGGATAATGATGAATCTAACCATCCCTGCAGTCGATGCTCTTTATTCCACATCGTTTCACCATGTCTTACTAAATAAAAAGTTGTCAACTTTCTCACCCCTAATTTGCAATCAATTATGCCCCGGCATAATTGCCGCTGTCGCTACGCTTTCGCGCAGATAAACAATGCGTCCGGAATCGGCTTTGTGCTTGCACAAAGCACTCCTTTCCGATTCCGTGACATCCGCCGGAGGCTTTAACTTCTTTCAGCGGATGTCTTTTGTACCGAAAGCGTAGCGTCAGGTACAGATGATTGGACACCCGCTGAAAGGAGACTTAAAACCGCATTCATTTCCCCACCTATAGAGGTGGGAGACTTCTGCTGAAAGAAGTTAAACCATGCCTGCAAACAATTCAGTAAATATGTCATGGCTGCAATATCTTTAATTCCAATACGGAACCATTCACCATTTAAGCCCATAAAGTTTTTTGTATGGCGTAGCACGACGCCCTTTGATAAACAATATGTAAAAAATGTATCTGCTTGCTGATTTTTCGGTAATGCAAAACATACATAATTCGTTACACTATTCGTCACCTGACAACCATGTTCTTGTAAATAGCTCTGCAGCGATTCCCGTTGATTTTTAGCATAGGCAATGGCCTGCTCACAATATACATGTTCATCTAAACAGCCTGTACCGATAACAAGGGCAAAGGCATTCAAGTTCCAATGCGGTAGGATATCCTTTAGCTCAGTAACAACTACCGGACTTGCTACTAAATAGCCAAGGCGTAATCCTGGGATCGCATACATTTTTGTCATCGAACGAACGACGATCAAATGTGGGTTTTCTATCACATGCTGGATCAATGAATAAGCTTCATCTACCCAGTCAATAAATGCCTCATCGATGACAAGCTCACAATTGACCTTTGCACCGTGAGAGATTAATTCGAGAAGCTCCTCTTTCTTTGGAAGCACCCCAGTCGGATTGTTCGGTGTACAAATATATAAAGCATCTGCGTTCACCATTTCACGCTTCAGAAGCTCCATCGGCAATGTGTAGTGAACAATATCCTCTACAATAACGGGCACAATTTCAGCGCCCGCTGCTGTTAATGTTCGTTCATATTCTGAAAAAGTTGGATGTACGATAATAACACGCTTATTGGCGTAGCGTCTAACTAGAACACTAAAAAGCTCGGATGCACCGTTACCTAGTAATACAGAATCTTTCTGAACATCGTGAAAAGCTGCCACCTTTGATAAAAACGGCTCACCTTCCGGGTCTGGATAACGTTGAATGAGCGGATAAAATGTCCGCCAACGTGCCTCAACGAATGCAGGTGGCCCTGCCGAATTAACATTTTCGCTAAAATCATATACCTCTTCGGGCATATTAAGTCCTAACTGATGATAAACATTTTGCGGATTTGCTCCGTGATTAGGTAATTGCAAAAATTAACACCTCCATTGTTAACATAACAAGCGTAAAGAGCAAGGTCGCAATGCGCATATGAATCACAGACGTTGCAATATGCTCTTTTGTTAATGGAACTAATTTCTCGCCCATTATTGCTCGATGAGATACGACACCTTGATATGTATTTTTTCCACCAAGCTGTACCCCTAATTGAACAGCTGTTGCTGCTTCTAAATAACCACTATTAGGACTTGGATGCTTTTTCGCATCTTGTGCCCAACGTTTTAAGCGCTTACCAAGAGATACATTCGTTTCATTTTTCGTACCTAGCACCATCAGAAGACCTGTTAATCGACTTGGAATAAAATTTAGTACATCGTCTAGCTTTGCAGCAAACATACCAAAATCTTTATATTTTTCGTTTTTATAGCCAATCATAGAGTCTAACGTATTGACGGCCTTATAGCCCCATAACCCGATTGCGCCAAATAAAAAGGCGTAAAATAATGGAGCAGTTACACCGTCACTCGTATTTTCTGAGACCGTCTCAACAACACCACGAACAATCTCATCCTCGTCAAGTTTCTCCGTATCACGGCCGACAATCCAAGAAAGCTTCACACGAGCTTCAGCAAAATCACCTTTGACGAGCGGTTCATAGACAGCCATCGCCGCTTCCTTTAAGCTACGCTGAGCTAGTCCAATCCCAATTAGTAAGCCCTCCACCAATATGCCAAATAGTAGACTAACCTGATAACTTAGTAGCATAATAGCCGTCACAACAAACATCGTTGTGCCAACTACAGCGAGTGACATCACCATGCCTCGGAATTTTTTCATTCTTCCTTTATTCCATAATTCTGTTTGAGACTGAATGAGCTTCCCAATCCAGCGTACTGGATGAGGTATTTTAGGAGGATCACCCACTATTAAATCAAAAACAAGCCCAATGATACAGGCTATCACCAGTGCCATCATAATGGATTCTCCTCTTTATCTTTTTTATATTTTTGAATGGCCTCACGCATCGTTTCATAAACACCATGGCCAATAACTTTTCCTAGCATCGTAATGGGTCCAGCATATTGATGGTAGTCGCCTTCCTCTGTTGAAGCTATTAACAAACTATCCGTAGAGGTACCTGTAGCTTGTGTACCTGTTGTTGGATCTGTTATACCCTCATCAATAAGCGCCTTGACCTTTGCCTCTGTCGTAGAAATCATTGCCTGAAATAAAGCTTCATCCGACAATCTTCCATTTATCAGTACCCACGTATTAATAGTCCCAGCATGATACTGCTCCTGACGATGAAAGGCACGCGTAATATCGACTGCATTGCCAAGACCAGCTGTAATCATTATGACAAGATGAATTCCTTCATATGTAAACTCACGAATTGTTGCATATCGGGCATAGACGGCCGTCATCATCGCAACTGTATTGTCTACCGGAAAACCCTCAGACTGTAAAAATCGCTGTAATTCTAACTGTGGTTTGCGTTCATCATACGTATAAGGCACTGAACGATTCATCAAATGTGTATAAAAGCCAAAGCCCGGATTATGTACTGCCGAGGATACGACCTTCATCGGCGAATCTGTTTGGACAGCAACATAATGGTCAGAAATATGAATATCGTCCTTGCGAAGTACTGGCATTATCTCGCCTCCTATTCAGAAAATAAAAAAACAAATTCTTACAAAGAAGAATTTGTACTGTTCATTCTTAAATTAATAATCTATCCCAAATATAAACCTTTTGAATTTTCGTACAGCATCACAACTTCATAATACTCAAATTATTTATTTTTTTTGAAATTGTATCACAAATTGATGATTTATCACAATTCAATTTTGAGATAATCCGTTATTGCCTTTGTTTTAAGGTTTTAAAACGAATAATGGATCCCGCAATGATAAACACCCAGCCAATACCGATATAGACAATTTTCATTGTTTTTGTCGAGGACGGTAAAATATCCATGATTGTTAAGCAAACAAATAGTATGCCTATCATTGATAGAAACATACCAATCGATAATTTTTTCAACAGAAAGACCTCCAATCAATGTACGCCCTTGATTTTACCGTATTCCCGTCAAAAAGAAAACACTAATCCAGTTCAAGGATTAGCATTGTACACGAGCAGTCATTTTTCAGTACCGATAGCAAAGCGTCAGATACAGGACTTCCATCCAAACATTTAGCGAAAGCAAAGTAGCTAGGTAGGACAATATCTACACGTTCAGTGGGGATGAAAAATCCCCACTGATTTAAAGATTCACTTTATTTTCTTACACTCTCGCATGAGCAAAAAATTCCTCATAAAGTGCTTGTAAAATTTGGTTTTCATATTCTTGTAGCACACCGAATACTAGACTAACTTCAGATGAACCTTGATTAATCATTTCTATATTTGCACCTGTTTTTGAAATCGCAGTAGCAGCACGTGCCGCTAGACCTGTGTTATTACGCATGCCTTCGCCTACTATAACAATCATAGAGAACCCATGACGCATTTGCACATCATCTGCATTTAACTCATTTTTCACACGAGAAAGAATTCGTTCTTCATTTTCTAGTGTTATTTGATTTGAACGCATAATGACAGAAATATCGTCTAAACCAGACGGTGTGTGTTCATATGAAATATTTTCATCTTCTAAAATTTGTAGAAGCTTACGGCCAAAGCCTACTTCCCTATTCATCAAATATTTTGACACATATAAAGTTGAAAAGCCACTGTCTGCCGAGATACCTGTAACCGGACGTCCTGTTACAGAGCGTCTTGGTACGATACGAGTACCCGGGGCTGATGGATTATTTGTATTTTTTATGTTAACTGGCACCCCAATCTTGTAGACAGGCATTAACGCTTCATCATGGAAAACTGAAAAGCCCGCATAGGATAATTCGCGCATTTCGCGATACGTAATTTCTTTAATTTCCACTGGATCATTCACAACTTTCGGATTTGCGGAGAACACACAGTCCACATCCGTAAAGTTTTCATAAAGCTCTGCTTCAACAGCAGCTGCTAAAATAGAGCCTGTAATATCAGAGCCACCACGGTCAAAAGTACGCAGTATGCCCGCTTTAGTGTAACCGAAGAAACCTGGGAAAACAATGACTTCTTTGGTGTTTTTTAGAGGCGCTAAATTCGCATAAGCCTCTGGTAATGCATATGTGCGTTCAGGTAAATCATTGACAACCAAACCATCTTTTGGACTTACGTAGCGTGCCGGCATACCGATTGAATTAAAATAAGCAGCGATTAGCTTCGCGTTATTGTCTTCCCCTGCCGCTTTGATGCTATCGATAAATAATTCCTCATTCGATTTATCACCTTTTACACGTTCATGTAAATCTTCAGCGATCACGTCACAAATTGTATGATCTAACTCCAAACCATCCGCAATCGCCATAAAGCGATTGACAACGATTTGCAATTCTTCTTCAATTTCTTCATTTTTTAATGCTGCCATTGCTAAGTTAATTAATAAGTCAGTTACCTTTATATCGTCACCAGAGCGCTTCCCAGGTGCAGAAACGGCTACGATTTTACGTGCCGGATTAGATTTTACAATGTTTGCTACTTTTTGAATTTGTTCTGCACTTGCTACAGATGTTCCACCAAATTTACATACGATCATAACCATCAAATCCTAACTTTTTAAATTAAATGTATTCCTCCAAAAAACAATTGAATGTACACAGTGTACAAATTATAGTTCCCCACGTCAATACAATTTAAAAAATTCACGCAATTAATCGATGGAAAATGGACAATTTTCACACTGTTTGATTTATTATACGGATTTCGTATGAAATAGTTAAGGTTTTTGCAAATTTTTTTCGTAGATTTCCAATATTCGTACAAATATTTGTCTGAACTAGCTGAAATCATCTAATTTACAGAATTTTTTAATACTAGATCTGACATGACAATCCAAATCACGTCTTTACGAATATATTTGTGGATATCAATATAAACAATTTTGTTGTATAAAGATAAGATGTATCACTTCAACAGCAGGAAGTGGGTCTTATTACAACAACTTCAGATTGAAACTCTTCGGACATGACTATCTTTGCCCTTCCTCCTAGTGTCGTAATAAAAACCAAGTAATGAAATGTACACCATGCAAGCCCCTTCTGTACTTACTTAAATTAGCAAATATTTTTCAGGATACTTGATTTAATTGTAGTGTCTTTCTTCTATATTAATTGAAGAAAACGCTTTCTCCATTATGATATGCATAAAAACTTGTGATGTTTGTGCTATTTCGAGCAATGTCAAGCTATTCTTTTTTTATTTTTTATCTGTTTTAGATAGGTATTGCTTTGATTTGCGTAGCTTTCCGCTTGTATTCTGTGGAGGGCTGTATTTATAGGGGCCTGAGGGGTATTTTTGGGGACCGGAGCAGTTCTTCGAGGTGGCCAGAGCGATTTTCTCTTGGACCTGAGCAGTTTTTTGAGGAACCCGATCACTTTCCTCTTGGACCTGAGCAGTTCTTTGGGGGACCCGATCACTTTCCTCTTGGACCTGAGCAGTTCTTTGGGGGACCCGATCACTTTCCTCTTGGACCGGAGCAGTTTTTGAGGTGACGGTTAAACCCAAATCTTCTTGTGAAGAAAAAAAGTGAAGTAAACAACATTGTATATTTTGGAGTTACTTTGTTACAGTACGTATTGCAAAACAGATAATTTTATAGCGAAAAGGCCCCAACATAACATTATGCTAGAGCCTTTTGTATTTAAATCAATCCAATTACATTTAAAAATACGATAATAATAGCAATTGGTGCTATATAGCGAAGTATGAATAACCATAATACAAATAATTTATAGCCTTTATTTTTACTTACACCTAGTTCTCTCATTAATACATCTTTCTTCATTTTAAACGGTACGAAGATCGCAACTAATAATACACCGAGTGGCATAAGAACATTACTTACTGTAAAGTCTGCTAAATCAAAGATTGTTTTTCCAAACAATTGCACATCGCTTAATACACCAAATGATAGCGCCGATGGAATCCCTACAACAAAGATTAGTAATCCTACAATCAATGCCATTTTTTCGCGTTTCCCTTTACCTTTTGTCGTTAAAGAGGCCACGCTAATTTCCAACATGGAGATGGCTGATGTTATAGTAGCGAAGAAAAATAGTAACAAGAAAATAATGAAGAACACTTTCCCAAATGCCATTTTACTGAAAATCGCTGGCAAGACAATAAATAATAGACCTGGTCCTTGAGATGGTTCCATTCCAAATGCGAATACTACTGGGAAAATAGCAAGTCCTGCAAGTAATGTAATGACAAGCGTTAAACCGACAATAGAAAATGCAGAACGCGGTAAACTTTCTTCTTTCGGTAAGTATGAGCTATACGTAACCATTACGCCTACACCGACAGATAACGAGAAGAACGATTGCCCCATCGCATATAATATAACTTCAGATGTAACATTTGAGAAATCAGGCTGTAAGAAGAAGCGAACCCCTTCTCCAGCTCCATCTAATGTAAGAGCACGAATAATTAAGACAAAGAATAAAACAAACAGTGCTGGCATGAAATATTTATTTACTTTTTCAACACCATTTTGAACTCCTTTACTAACGATAAAAATAGTAATAAGAATAAATAATAACTGTGATCCAACCGCTAAAAACGGATTGGAAATAATTTCATTAAAAGTGGCTTCGTACGCGCCATTTCCTTCCCATAGTCTACCTGTGATTGCATTCCATAAATATAATAAAATCCATCCTCCTACAACACTGTAGAATGAAAGCAAGATGAAGCATGTTGCAATCCCTAATTTACCAACCCACGGCCATTGCGTATTAGGAGAGATAGTTCTATATGCTTCAACAGCCTCTTTTTGTGTGCTTCTTCCAATTACAAATTCCGCCAATAATAACGGTAAACCAATTAATAAAGTAAAACCGATGAAAATAAGGAAGAACGCTCCGCCACCTCCAATACCGGCCATATACGGGAACTTCCAAATCGCTCCAAGACCTATTGCTGAACCTGCTGCGGCTAAAATGAAACCTAATTTCGATGTCCATTGCTGTGAATTCATCTCTTTATCTCCTCTCTTTTTCTATTTCTTTGTTTATTACAATTCGGTCTTTATTCATATTGGTCTATCATGACTCCTTTCTCATACAACCACTGCTTTTCAAATAAAAATCGTCCCTACGAAAACGTAGGGACGATAAAAATATCGCGGTACCACCCTAGTTATGAAGATATAACAAGTATAAAACCAGAATCAATTATGCCTCGGCATAATTGCGTCCGAAATCGGCTTTGTTCCTGCACAAAGAACTCCTTGCCGATTCCGTGACATCCGCCGGAGGCTTTAACTTCTTTCAGCGGGTGTTTGGACACCCGCTAAAGGAAGTTAAAAAATCGTCCCTACGCAAATACGTAGGGACGATTCAATATCGCGGTACCACCCTAGTTATGAAGTTACAACAAGAGTAAAGCCTCAATAAAAAACGTCCCTACGCAAATACGTAGGGACGATTATACATCGCGGTACCACCCTAGTTATGAAAATACAACAAGAGTAAAACCTTAATAAAAAAAACGTCCCTACGTAAATACGTAGGGACGATATATATCGCGGTACCACCCTAGTTGTGAAAAAATTCTTCACCACTTTATTTGATAACGGTATTCACTACCGTCTTCCACTTCCTCACAACGCGTGATTTATGAAAGATGCTCCAGGTCGAAATTCATGATCATCTATATACTGATTCGCACCAACCATCAGCTCTCTGAAATAGGGAGATTTTCACTACTTAATCCTATCATTGCCCAAATATTAATTTTCCGAATTGATACTATCATTTTTATCACACATTTAATACTAGCGTCAATTAATTTTTTGAAATTTTATGTATTATCCTCTTATTTTCATTCGCGCATGTTTTTATACTTCCGCATATATTCTTATAAAATAACAAAAAAACTAGGCTCACATTCTATGTAAAACCTAGTTTTTAAGCTTAATTGTTCTTTATTAAATAGCTGTCCAACCACCATCAATAACTAATTCTGCACCTGTCATAAAGCGTGATTCGTCAGATGCTAAAAATACAACGCCATAGGCTACATCCTCTGGTTCACCAAAGTACGGAAGCTGTGTATACGTTTTATAGAATGGAAGGGCTCCTCCTTCTTCCATCGTTGGTGCTGTCATTGGAGTTACGACGATACCTGGATGTACTGAATTTACACGAATTTTATCTTTTCCGTATTCAACTGCCGCTGATTTTGATAGTACTCGTAGTGCTCCTTTAGCCGCTGTGTATGGACTTGTACCTGCCATACCAACAATACCACCAATGGATGAAATATTGATAATAGTGCCGCCACCTGCATTCTTCATTTCAGGAATCACATATTTCATACCAATAATGCAGCCATTTAAGTTAATGTCCATTATTTTATTCCATTCGTCCATTTCCATGTTGGCAATTGTTTTTGGTGAAGAAATACCGGCATTGTTAACGAGTACATCGACTTTACCATATGTCTTCACTGCTTCGTCAATGACGGACTTCCAAGCATCTTCAGATGTCACATCATGCTGGATCCCTATAGCATCCCCGCCACTTTCTTTAATTTCCTTTACTAATTGGTTCAATGGCTCGATTTGAACATCTGTTGCGATAACTTTTGCTCCCTCTTGAGCAAATAATTTTGCTTCAGAAGCACCCATCCCCATTGCTGCTCCTGTAATAATGGCTACTTTTCCATTTAAACGACCCATTTTAAAACTTCCTCTCTATATTTGTTAGATATCTATTCCAATTAATAAAATGACTAATTCATGAACATATTAACAACTAGTTGTATTATCGACACGGTGTCGTTAATATAAGTATATCAATACTCTTCAAAAGAGCAAACAACACATTTCATAAATTCGACGCTTTATCAACGAACTTATAGCTAGTGTTGTAAAAATAGAAAAAATAAGACAAGGAGCTCAAAAATGTCGAATAAGAAACAGAAAATGGACCCTCGGGTTATGAGGACGCGCCAACTACTAAGAGACGCACTTGTGGAATTAATTGAGGAAAGAGGCTATGACAAGATTACGGTACAAGATATTACAGAGCGAGCGACCTTAAATCGTGCTACCTTTTATCTACACTATAGCGATAAGCTTGATCTTCTCTATCAAAGTACAAAGGAAATATTAAATGATTTAGTGAGCAGTCTTAACGTTACATTTGAGGGCAAGGTGGAATTTGATTTCTCAAAAGATGCAGATGAGCCACACGATACATTTATGCATTTATTCGAGCAAATTTCTTTAAATAGCAAATTATATAAAGTGTTTTTAACTGAAAAAGACATTCCTTATTTTTCTTCAGGTTTGAAGGAAATCATCAAAGATTTTGTCTCAAATGGCATAAACTCTATGCAGCCCGATGACAAAAAGCTTACAGTTCCACGTGAAATGGCTGTCAGATATTTTGCTGCTGCCTTTCTGGAGGTGATTGTTTGGTGGTTAGAAAACGATATGCCTTATTCACCAAAATTTATGGCTACTCAGCTATTGCGTATTACAGTGAAGGGTCCATATATTGACCATCCTTTTGGACAATAAAACAGTTTTTCAGCCTAACAACTTCTTAAGAAAAACCATCCATTAGTATCACTAAAAAAGAGAGAATTTCAAATAAAATTGAAATTCTCTCTTAAACAAGATTTGATTTATTGTTCGTGATGCGCGGCAATTGTTTAACATCTTACATATTTGCGTTTGAAACCAAGTCTCCCTTTATCTACATCCTTTTGAATATTTTCGTAAGCGTGCAGGACACTACTTTTTTTCTTATCCCGTTTAACTTCAACTGGACCTACTTCCTTTGCAATGTCGACAGCCTTTTCATGGAGCGGTAAATATGAAACCCCTACAGTGTATAGAAAATTATTCATAGCCGATTTCGTTCGTTCTGGCGATTCGTGAATCGTATTTTTCACAATTTCAATCATGTTGGCCATTTTACTCTCGGAAAATTCATCGTCTAAGCGATTCCCTAAAAGCCAACAGTAGCAACTCCAGCCCGCTGACATTCTCAGCTCTTCACCACTTGCGATCCATTTGTCAGCAACTTCTTGTGCAACATCTGCTTCCGCTAAAGTTACTGCTACCACATAATCCGACAGCATATAAAAATATGCCGAGTCCATCCAACGATCAAAATCTGACACAGTCATCGCCTTTGGATCTGCAATAATGCCTGCAAAATACATTGCGTCGTAATTCCCTGTGGCATAAAGTTCTTCAGCTAATGGTTGATTTAGTTTTATTTTCTTAGCGATTGGTTTCATTGCACCTGTTGCCACGCCAAAAAGCGGCTCATGCGCACCATTGGATATATAGATTTTTTTAGTTCGTTCCTTGCCAAGAGCCTCAAGCTCCTGCATTACCATTTCTAGATTCATTTTTCGCACTTCCTTTTTGGAGTATTCCCTCAAATATTTTGCCATTAAATATTTAACCATTATCCTATAGACAATTAAAGATTGAAAACTAAAACGCTTCATTTTTTACAATATGTGTTACTCATTTTTATTTTTGAAATAATTTATTTTGGTATTCCGGATTATGTAAAGCCTATTTTTGTTTATGAGTATCTTCTATTTTTCGGTTTTGCTTATTTATTTGGTATTATTCAAGATTTTTTTAATCCAAGCGAAAAAACAGATATATTATTACGTGTTGTTATCATCATTAGTTCTCTTGTCTTATTGATTACATCTATCTACTATGAAGCCACGTTTTCGCTTATTTTTTCTGCGATAATGTTTATTGCGATTAGTTTCTCATTATATTTAGCAATCAAGAAAAAAAATGAACAAGCAACAGGATTAATACCTTTTGCTTGTTCGGCTTGATGATTGTTATAGTGAAAAATTCAAGGCTGAATACATTTTTCAAAAGCCAATTAACTTTTTACAATTGTTCTTTGAGCCTTTTTAATAATTCTCTCAGTTGCCTTAGTTGGAGATTCTTTTTGCCATTCATCACATAGGTTTATTACCCATTCTGGTTGAGTTTTGCTAGCATCATTTAACCAGTTGCCGACAGAATCTTGAACATACTTTGCCGGATCTGATTTTAGTAAATTTAAAATAGGAAGTGCGATTTGCGGTTCTTCCTTTAAAACTTCAATATGCTTTGTCCATACTCCGCGAGGACGAATTGATTCTAAACTGAACCTACGAATGTTTTCATCTTCACTTTTCGTCCACCCCGTTAACAATTCTACACTATGCTCAATATTTGCTGAAAGGTCCTCCCTAATAGACATCCAAGCAATTTCCCGAACACCAAAATGACGATCTGCTGCGAAGGGTTGGATATACAACAGCTTCTCCTCTAAAGAATAATCGTTGTTTTTATTCATAAATGCCGCCCAACACCGGACACTATCAGATACATGATGAGCGCATATTGTGATTAGCTCCTCTTTTTTTGTTGCACTCTCTTCCATTAAGACGGTATCTAATAAACTTCCAATTAAACGTATGGCCTTCATTCCCGTTTCAACTTTTTGCTTCTCTACCTCAGTTAGTATAAATTCTAACTTATCTTCTAGCCCAATTGATGGTAGAACTTTTTTTAATAAAGTAATATGATGAACAGCCTGCCACTCTGTTAAGTTAACACTCTCTATTTTCCCTTGATTCAACAATGTTAAAACTTCACTAGGGATTTCGCTAGCTTTTCTAGCACCCTTTCTATGTAAAATATCTTCTTTTACAACCATTTAACACCCTCCTGTTATTGTGGGACATAAAATCCGACATGTTGAAATGAATAGATGTCTATTTTTTATATTATTTCTTCTCACAGATTATTTCCACTATTCCCTCTACTCAAGTAAAAATCGGCAATTGTAAATCGATATTGATATCGAGTGGCTTGATAGAGACGCCTATGATACGATTACACAATAAGTAACTTCATTTGTTTTTTATGAGCGTGAGTAAAATCAAGTGAACAACAATATAAAAGGATGGTAATCAATTGAGCAACGAGCAAAATAATCATAAATTTATATACACATATGTACATCATGTTGACGAGTACGATCTATGTAGAATGGAGATGCGTTCATTTTTTAGTCTTGATTCCCAATCAAACTATATAATAAGCAATATTAACATTGATCCAAGCCGTAGCCCTTTTATACAAGACCGACTTGAAGTGCTCTATGAAGAAAACAGCGTAGAGAACATCAAGACATTGGTGAAGGGTATAAACATAAATGAAGCAACTTTTAAAGTGGTTTGTTTAAATAATATGGATATAGGTGAAACGAGGAAAATTCCTCAGTCAGAGCGTCGATTAATAGAACGCGAGATAGGATTATGCATTGAGGGAGAACCAGACCTAAATCATCCTAACATCGTATTTGGTCTTATGTTAGTAGATGGGATATGGCATTTTGGAAAGTATATGAAGAGTGAATCCATTTGGCTTAGACATTTACACAAACCAAACAGTTATTCAACGGCACTTAGTACAAGAGTAGCTCGTGCTGTTGCGAATATCGCAGTTCCACAGCCTCAGAATATACGTGCAATCGACCCTTGTTGTGGTATTGGGACAGTAGTAATTGAAGCCCTTTCCATGGGAATTAATATTGAAGGGCGAGATATATATTACAATGTTTGCAAAGGTTCCCGAGAAAACATCGCTTATTTTGGATTAACAGGCCAAATTACAGTAGGTCCAATCTCAGAAGTAACAGAACATTATGATGTCGCCATAATTGATTTACCATATAACTTATTTACGCATTCATCACCAGAAGATCAATTTGATATTATAAAACATGCTCGCCGGATTGCTGATAAGGTTATTGTCGTTACAATTGAAACAATTGATGACATGATAGAAGATGCAGGTTTGATTATAAAAGATCGATGCGTTGCTAAAAAGCAATCGTTTCTACGTCAAATTCTATTATGTGAATAACATAGTTTTTAGGGTACGACGTAAGAGGCAATTTGCTGAAAATCATTTCTAAAAAAATCTGCTACATAAAACAGAGACCTGGTCAACTATCTAGGTCTCTTTTTGTTAGTTTTATTAAAAATGCCTAAGCTTTTTTGGATCCATTCACAGCCCTATTTAGTAGTCTATGTCCTGTAATCCAAACTGCCACCCCGGTCCCCCACAATATTAGGGCTGAGCTAAAACCAACAGATGTCCACCATACCATAATTTGATAATTTCCCCAGGTAACTTTTATAGGGAAAGTAAATAGCGCGATTGCCGAAAACAGACAAAGAAGTGAACCCGAAATATAATAGATCTTCACCCGGAAAAGGTGCGCTAGAGGAAAGAAATGAGCACCGACAATAAGAGCCATAACGGGGACAAACAAATCCAAATGATTGGTAGATCCACAAATTCCGGCAGCGACGGCTATCAATACGCCTTCTAAACCGAAAATAATACCGAACCACATATTCTTTCGTTTCCACCGCTGGGAATCCCCTTTCCCCATATCGTTTGATAAGCTTTTTGAATTCATTATCAATACGATTCCTCCAATAAGCAATATTACACCAATCAATAGGGATAAGATCAACAGCCAAAGAAATCCCCACCCCTGCAGTCCTCTAATTCCAATTCCCGCCCACAGTGTACCGAAAAACGCCATGAAGATAACTCCAAAAGCCGTCCCGCGCATAGCAGCTCTAGGAATGATGTTTTGCGACATATCATGAACCCTCCTCTTCCAATTTCATTCTAAAAGGCTAAAAGATTCTGTTTCACCATTACGGAGAATTTCGCCAAAGTAAAGATAATAATAATATTCCTTATTTCTGAAATTCATTCACACTGTACAATTCATACGGTTGTAGTTACATGGGATACCTGCTATAAAGTTTGATCAGAAACACCCTCGCAGCCAGCATTTTTTTATAAATAAGCTTTGTTAAATTTCAATGTTGATTAAGCATAAAAAATAGAACTTCCATAAAAGCGGAAGTTCTATTTTTATTATTATTATTCAACTAACGCACTCCGTTATTTTAAGTGAGATGT
The DNA here is from genome assembly GCF_056394365.1 of Lysinibacillus sp. 10T31. Classification (NCBI taxonomy): domain Bacteria; kingdom Bacillati; phylum Bacillota; class Bacilli; order Caryophanales; family Bacillaceae; genus Lysinibacillus; species Lysinibacillus sp. 10T31. Next base: position 4,446 of record NZ_JBFTHS010000015.1, on the reverse strand, counting down.
TTCACAAATCTCCTTTGCCCTACGTTCCATTGATTTAGAATAACCAAAACAATCTCTAAATAACTTCCTGCCAATATATTTTTGAAAATTAGTGTATTTATATCGGTAAAACTCGTTCCAATAGCTAATCATTCTATTATAGCTTTTGCAAAACGGCACAATATTTTCAAGACAAAATCTTTTAATCCGTTCGGTATCCTGCTCTTTTAAAATATCATAAGTCATCTCTAATATTTCTACTACATATTCATCACATATTTTTACGATATAAGGAATAGCCCAGTCTTCATAATCCATCTGAAGCAATGAATAAATATGCTTTTGGCGAACAAATCCGTCACAACTTCTTGAATAAATACAATGCAAAATCATTTTTTGTCGTTGACTTAAATTTTCTTTAACTTCATCCGAAATATCAATGTAGTAGGTACGATAAGGAAATCTAATCACTTTATTATCTTGAAAATATTGAATAGTATCCTCTGACACACCGATAGTGCCATTATTATAAGTTTTATGAGGAATCATTCCAACCACTGTCGTCACATCATCTCTCAAATAGTTTGGAAATCCATCTCGAAACATTCAATCACATCCTTGCTTCGTATAATGCTACAAAAGTGTAGTAAAACTACTTTGTTAGTTGAATTAGAAACAATATTTATATCGTGAACTTAGATAACCTAAGTGTATGATAAAGTTGTATAAATTCTACTCTATGTTTGTTGCTGTTAATACATAAAGTCCAAGTTGATTCTACACATTTAATAGATTAACTTGAACTTTAGTAAATTCTTCTTTAACGAAAGACCCTGTTGGTTCAACAAAGAAAATTTATCTTTCTATTGATTAAAGTATTGCAAAATAATACCTTTACCTTCTTCTACTTCTACTTCTACTTCAGCATAAGCACCATTTATAAAAGTGATTTGTGGTGGAACATGACCGCAATCCACGTCATAAATAATAGGTATCCCAAGCTCATCAGAAAGTTCTTTATAAACATCTTCAACCGTATAGTTATTTACAGGTGTATTCGCATCACTTCGACCAAAAATAATACCTGAACATTGTTCAAACCAACCAGCTAACTTCATTTGTACTAATGACCTTCTTAAATCTGTTGTGTTCAGTTCGCAATTTTCTAAATACCATAATACAGGCTCTCCATTGATATATTGTTTACTAAAGTTTTGTACATCACCATAAGCGGTACCAATCAAATGTCTTATCACGTCTATACATCCACCAAGTAAACGACCTTGTATCTTAACTTTTTGATTTGACACAGTTTTCCAATAGGTTTGTTCTGTTAAATTAAAAACACATGGAGACGGAGAATTGTGTTGCCATTCTTTTTGAAATTTAGCTGATGAATGTTGAAGGACAGATTCTCCAATATTTGTCGATAATACAGACTGCCACATTGCAGTGGTGTCATCTGAATATTCCCCTCTTAAATCTACAAAATTTGTACCATGAGCAGTAGCTATACCTGTTTTTAATGTGATTGCTAATAATAATGCACTTATATCTGAATAACCTAATACCCATTTATTTTTTATATTTTCAAAATCAATTTTTTCAAGTATTTCAATTAATAGTTCTCCACCCCATGGAGGAATAATGATATTAATATTATCATCACGCATCATTTCATTAAACTCATCTGCACGTTTTTCGGCAGGTGCGGATTTGGCTTTTTCTTGAGTCCAAACCGTATCACCACATATGATTTTAAATCCTTTCGATTTCAGACGCTCACATGATTATTTTAATATATCATGTAACTCAACTTGTACCCCAGATGAAGGTGCCGTGACTCCGATGGTTGCATCTCTTTCTAAAAACGGGTATTTAATCATATGTATCCCCCTTAACTTTTACATTATTTTACCAAATTGAATTTAGTCGAACAATAACTATTTTCTACCTAAACTATCCTGCACCGATAGCACAACAAGAAAAAAGATGTTGCAGCTGCAACACCTTTTTTAACTCTTGCCCCCGTTAGTTCAATAAGAGAGAGTTGCTTTTTCAATATTCGCGGCCGATTGTTGAATCACCGAGTACAGAATTGCTGTTACTTTGATTATGCAAACCTAAAATTGTTTAAGCTATTACAATATATTTTCCACGGGTCTTGTAATCCGTTTTTCGTACAACAAGTTTCCTAGTAGATATACTGTTACGACTAATAACAAAATTGGTATCTGAAAGACAGTCCAATTCGAAGGTGCATAGTGTGTTATTTGATGTGCATTTTCAACCGTTTCAAGAAAGGCTTCTTTATATTCAAATTGTACAATCCACCGTTCATTAGCCATTGCTACTGTCCCAATATCATAATCGTTCGGAATGATGGACTCCGTAATCTTACCTTTTTCTCCAATTACAAGTTCTGCTTGTGAATAATCAAGTGGAAATAAATTTTTAGGACCTTCTTGTAAATATATAACATCATCATTATTTATATTTTCAGTAGAAAATACAGCTAAATACTGTAGTTGCTTACTATATTCCTGAAAAACAGCTTGGAGTGCTGGTTCATCTATATTATTTTGTGACAATATTGCTACGAATGCCTTATCCATAATGTCGTACTTTTGCTGTTCAATTACTTGTGCCTGTTCTCGCTCATTGTTAAGGTCAATCAACACGTTCAAAGAATATATAGTAAATCCGACTGTCACAATAAGCGAAATCCAAAATGAAGTTCTTAAAAAAGTAGTGTAATTTTTTTGGGCTTTGAAAAAATTGCCGATTCTTTGAAAAGGCTCCTTTTGTTCTATACGGGCTGGAATTTCTGGTTGCTCTTGGACATCAAACTCTCTACGCATTTGATTATAAATTTGAGCGCATTGTTCACAATTATCGATGTGCTGCTTTACAAATTTTGAGGTTTCTTCACTACATAGATGATCTATATAAGATGGTAATAAGTCACGGACAATGTAACATTCATTCTTCATCTTTCATCCCTCGCTCTCTTAATTTTAACTTGGCTCTGTAAAAGGTGACCCTTGCCCAATTTTCATTTTTTTGGTGTATTTCGCCGATTTCTCTAAAGCTTAATCCACCCAGTATACGTAGCAACACAACTTCTTTATATGGCTCGTCTAATAAATGAATCGTTCGGTAAAGTGCAATTTTATCTTCATTTTCGATGATATTGATTTCGACTGAAGGCAAATGATTCAATGAATGTGATTGATTCGGTTGTTTATTTTGCTTGTCCACGTGCTTATAATATGTATGCTTCGCAATTTGGCAGAGCCATACGGACATTTTGCATTCACCGTTATAATTGTCGATTGAGCGAATAGCCTGATAAAAGGTCTCTTGTGTTAGCTCTTCTGCAATGTCTGAACTGTGGCAAAGGACCATCAAATATTTAAAGACTCCATCGGCATATAGCTCATAGATTTCAGTAAGCTCTCCCAATGTTGCACCTCCTTTCAACCTATATATCTAAAAAGTCATCATTTCGTTACAAACTTTTTAAACTTTTTTTATAATCTCCATTTAGCATTATTAAATGTGTCTATGAGAGCATAGTAAAGGCTTTTTGATCTAACCTAATAAATATTACAAAAACCCAAACTGTTGGTTGAACAACTGTTCAGGTTTCAAGATTTAAATAGATTTTAGTTGTATTTACTCTTACAGACAATCTCATTAAATCCGTCAATTAAATATCAATTCGAGATTAACCCATATCTTTAGCAAAAGAGTGATTACTTGCGCAATCGCACCCCGTTAGCTTAATAAGATTATTTAAGAATTATGAAAAGTTCCGCTACCATTGTTGCTTGTTCGTTTTAATTCCTTTTTATATTTAGTATAGGAAACAAGAACTTCTATCAAAAATAAGCCCCATAGTATTGGATTAGTCTATTCAATACCAACCTGAGAAACACCACCAAGTAAACTTAAAATTATTAGTAAAGAGAAAATGTATATACCCGAAAAAAAGGTAAAAATAAGTTTTTGCTTGCTTGATTTAAATACCGGCTCCCCATTTTGACGGGTAATAAAAGCTAAGACAATAAAGGTAACAACCCCCATTATCCCTATTGAAATATTTATACCTATATCGGGGAAGAAGTCAATTACTACTATTAAAGTGAAAAATCCCGCTACTAAAGTTTGGGATATATAATTTACTCTATTTTTCATGCGTCACCTTCCTCTCCTCAATCCAACCATAAAGTTACCATTATTAATCATAACATCAATTTCCTTTATTTAGGAATAAATCATTAAACTATATACTCCTTGTTAAACAAAACTGCATCGTTAGTTCAATAAAAACATACTAAGATTAGTAGTGCAGACCAAGGCATTGGTTCGTACTACTATTTTTTTATATAGTAGAGGTGAAGAATAGGTCGGGCAGCTCTTTGGATCTTGAATCCGTAAAAAAAACTGACCTACTTCACAACC